>JAGBFE010000331.1 GCA_018109965.1 Oscillospiraceae bacterium
GATAATACACCATTTTGTACAATGCTATTTGTTGATTGGAATTATCAAGGAAAAGGTTATGGAAAGAAACTTATGGAACATTGGGAAAATGATATGAAGTCGCAAGGATATGGTATGCTTTTGACATCTACACAAGTTGATGAAGAAGCACAACATTTTTATAGAAAATTAGGATATAAAGATTGTGGTGGTTTTATTATAGATGTTCCAGGATATGAGCAACCAATGGAGATGTTTTTAATTAAAGGAATTTAACAAATCCCAATTTATCAAACAAATACAGTTTATACACACTTCCCTGTGTCACTTTGACAAAGGGAGTTTTTTTATGTTTCATACCTTTCCTTGCCCCAGGCAGTCCAAAGAATAAAAAGGAGCAGTTTTGTGTTTTATTGATAATATGCCATTTTTGTGGTAAAATAGATAAAAAATATACAAATTTATTTTTTGTGGAGATTTTATGAAATACGCAATTTTTGACCTTGACGGTACATTGGTTGACTCCATGACCATGTGGCGCAGTGTCGGCAAAACCTTTTTGGAACAGCACGGATATCCACCGCTTAAATATGCAAAAAAATCCAGCAATGACACATGGGAAAAGGATTTTCTGAATGCAGTCCGTGAAGAACTTGGCATTGATGTAACCTATGATTATTTTTTCAAATGGTTTTCTGACTATGTGATTGAACAGTACAATCATAATCTGCCTTTAAAACCTTACGCAAAGGAATTGCTTGAACATTTAAAATCAGATGGGGTAAAAATGTGTATATGCTCCTCCACCCACCGCTTTATGATGCAGCCTGCTCTTGAAAGACTGGATTTGTTAAAATATTTTGATTTCACCTGCCACTGCAATGAGTTTGGCAAGGAGAAAAACCAGCCCGATATATTTTTTCATTGTATGGAAAAGCTTGGTGCGGAAAATCCCTGTGAAGTTGCCGTTTTTGAAGATGCTTTTTATTCAGCAAACACAGCTAAAAATGCAGGTTTTTATGTGGTAGGTATATATGATGTAACGGAACATCGCAATGAACAAATGAAAGCTGTATGCAATCAGTACATATCTGATTTTTCTCAGATTGATTATGAAAATCTCCCAAAGTAAAGGATTTTTATGAAATACAAAGTTATTCTTTTTGACCTTGACGGCACATTGACTGACCCGCAGCAAGGCATATGCCGCTCAATTAACTATGCTCTTGAGCATTTTGGTGCACAGCCAAAGCCGCTTTGCCAGCTGACAAAATATATAGGTCCGCCTTTGCGAGACTCTTTTGCTGAACTGCTGGGGGAAGAAAACGCGGAAGCTGCTGTTGCAAAATACAGAGAACGGTTTTCGGTGACAGGGCTTTACGAAAACGAAATATATCCCAATGTAAAAGAAACCCTGGAACTTTTGCAGCAGAAAGGATATATTCTGTGTACCGCCAGCAGCAAACCACAAATTTTTGTTGAAAAAATATTGAAACATTTTGAAATAGACAAATATTTTTCCATTATCGGCGGTGCCAGCCTTGACGGAAAAATCGGCGAAAAAGAAGATGTTATCAATCTGGTAATCAAGCAGCTTTCCGCCGACCGCAAGGAAATTGTTATGGTCGGCGACACCCGCTTTGACCTTATCGGTGCCCAAAAGATGCAGCTTGATGCAATCGGCGTTACATATGGGTTTGGCTCCGAACAGGAGCTGAGCAGGTATCCTCATATTGCTTTAATCAGTGATATTTCCCATATTGTAAATATATTGCAACAAGAGTGATAATGTTTGTTTTTTTATAAAAAGGCTTTTTATATTATATCAATTGCTTCTATAGCTTTAAATTTTTTGCTTTTGACTGTCGTTGTCAGTGGCAAAAACAACGATTTAATGATAAATCAGCCACAATCTCCTCCCACAGAGGATGCTTTGTCCGATGAAAGCGAAAGCTTTTCGGTCTCTGCACAAAACAGTGATTCTTCATCTGATTTTCCATCAGTGCAGAACAATTATGATAAAAATATATATTTGGCAGAAATCGCACAGTATTCTGACATTGTTATTCCCTACAGTGCTGACAAGGACAGCAGTTATCTTGAAGAAACCTTGTTCATCGGTGACTCCAATACTGCAGGTCTTGCAAGCTTTGGCTATATGCCTTTGCAGAATGTACTTGGCAAAAAATCCATGGGCATACAGGGGGTTATTTCAAACAGCTTTGTTTGGTTTAAAGGGTACAGTCAGCCTGTCAATATTGTAAAAGCAGTCAAACTGCTTAAACCTCGGCGAATTGTGGTCAACTTTGGCACAAACAACACTATCGGCACAACACCGACAGAATTCAAAAGCATGTACAAAAAGGCATTATATGCCATAAATCAGGCTTATCCGCACTGCGATATCATTATCGCCGCAGTGCTGCCCGTAGGATATTACAGAGAAAACTACAACATTAAACAACAGACAATTGACAGTTTCAATATTGTTTTGGCACAGCTTTGCAGTGAAAACGGATACTATTTTCTGGATTACAGCGAAGCTTTCAAAAACAGCGAGACAGGTTATATGCAAAAAAGCTGTGTTGCCGATGATGGTGTTCATCTGAACGACAAAGGCTACCGGCTTTTGCTTGAATACATCAACGACCATCAGCTGCACACCAAAGACAGACGACCTGACACAAAAAATATTCCTGTGCGGACTGCCGCACCCCAATCTTCTGCCGAACTGCCCCAGGCTGTGACAGCAGAAGCAGACAATATCCCCGAAACTGAAAGTGACAGTCAGTTTGTTGCGGATAATATTGACAATACAGAAAATTGCGCAGATAATAATAGTATAAAATCTTCAGACAGTATAATCAGCCATTATTCTGATAACACCGATGAAGAAAACAGCAATACCGAAAATTTTGAAATTATATCCGATTCATCATCGGATTTGGGTAATATAAACAGCGATAAAACAATTTATGACCCTTTTTTATAGAAAGGAAAAATTTATGAATGTAACAGTATTAGGCTCCGGCAGATGGGGCACATTTCTTGCAGTATATCACTCCCGCAGAAACAATGTTAAACTTTGGGGTCTCAGCGAAGCTCCTGATTTTCAGGAACTGATGGCAACAAGAAAAAATGCTTATCTTGAGCTGCCTGACAACCTTGAGCTCGAACCCGACCTTGAAAAAGCACTCAATCACGCAGAATACATTGTTATCTCCATCAGTGCACAGCAGCTGAGAAATTTCTGCCAGCGCATCAATCAGTATGATGTGAGCGGCAAAACCTTTATTCTTTGTATGAAGGGTATCGAGTCCGAAACCGGCAAACGCCTGACAACAATCGTTAAAGAAAACATCACCCAGGATATCAATGTATGTGTATGGGTTGGCCCCGGTCACGTGCAGGATTTTATGCGCGGTGTGCCTAACTGTATGGTTGTTGACAGCGAAGACAAAGCTGTTATCGATGATGTTGTAAACAAATTTTCATCCGACCTTATCCGCCTTTATCTTGGTGATGATATCATCGGTACCGAAATCGGTGTTGCTGCCAAAAACGTTGTAGGCATTGCCGCAGGTATGCTTGACGGTGCAGGCCTTGGCAGCCTTAAAGGTGCGCTTATGGCCCGTGGTGCAAGAGAAGTTGCCCGACTTATTCATGCTATGGGCGGCAACGAGCTTTCGGCTTATGGGCTGTGCCATCTTGGTGACTACGAAGCAACACTGTTCTCCCTTCACAGCCAGAACAGAAAATTCGGTGAAAGCTTTATTAAACACGAAGAATATACCAAACTTGCAGAAGGTGCTGCAACTGTAAAAGCTATGATGAAACTTAGCGAAGAATATGGTGTTGAACTTCCTATTTCAAAGCTGGTTTATGATGTTATCTACAATGGCGTAGATTCAACAAAAGCATTGAATGAACTGTTTGCCCGTGATGTAAAAACAGAATTTTCAAAAGATTATTAAAAACAGCAATACCCTGTGGAGTTTTGACACTCCACAGGGTATTTTTTATTTTTTCCTATACACATAGACAATAAAATGTGCATTTACTGTCAGTTTTTCTGCTTTCAGAAGCACTTCCCGTGCTTCCTTTGGACTGCGGTAAACATAAGGTGTCATTTTGAAAAGATTGTTTATATCAGCATTGTTGTCTATATAAATTTCTCTTTCCGCTTTTACTGTTTCAATCAGTTCAAAACCGTCATAC
>JAGBFE010000332.1 GCA_018109965.1 Oscillospiraceae bacterium
CCTTTACTGTGTTAAACTTACACCTATAGTATTATAAGTATTATAAAGCGAGAATCCAGATGATAATTACCCGTAATATTACAATGCCCGCCCTTACAGGCGACGCAAAGCGCCGCGCATATGTTTACATTCCCGATGCATACCGCAAAAATCCAGATGCAAGGTTCCCTGTTCTGTATATGTTTGACGGCCACAATGTGTTTTTTGACAGCCACGCAACCTACGGCAAAAGCTGGGGTATGCTGGACTGGCTCAAAGCCACCAAAGCACCAGTCATCGTTGCCGCTGTGGAATGCAACCACGGTGCAAACAACGAAAGACTGAGCGAATATTCCCCTTTTGACTTTGACGACCCCGATTTCGGTTTTGTCCACGGCAAAGGCAAACTGACAATGGACTGGTTTGTAAAGGTGTTCAAGCCTTATATCGACCGCAACTTTCCCACAATGCCCGAAAGAGAATACACCTTTATCGCCGGCAGCAGCATGGGTGGGCTGATGACACTTTATGCTGTATGCCGTTACAACCACGTGTTTTCCCGTGGTGCGGCTTTGTCACCATCGGTCAGCTTTGCACCGAGAAAGGTGGAAAAATTTATCCGCAACGCTGATATAATGGACGGCACAGTGCTGTACATGGACTATGGCCAGCACGAGCTGTGTGACCACGAGTCCACACTGTACAATCTCAACCGTGCGGCATATCTTTTGGCGGATAAGGGCGTTATGGTCACCAACCGCATTGTCCCCGGCGGCACCCACACCGAAGCCAGCTGGGAAAAACAGATTCCGTTTTTTATGGAAACCCTGTTTTACGGACTGTAAAACTGCCGCAACTGTCATTCTGAGGCAATTTTGCCGAAAAATCTCTCGGCTTGATGAGAATGGCAGTTAAAAATAAGTATGATAAAACAAAGAGATTCTTCACCTGTGTTCAGAATGGCAGATGAACGTTCAGAGTGACAGCAAAGTCGGCAAAAATGCCAACAAATTCGAGTATATTTTTAATAAAGGAATGAGATAAATGGATATTCAGTATTTTAAATTTTACAGCAACTGTCTCAACAGAGAGATGGAATGCAAGGTGTACGGCCACGCAGGCAAACCCTGCCTGTTTATCCCTTGCCAGGACGGCAGATTTGTGGACTTTGAAAACTTCCACATGATTGACACCTGGGCACAGTGGATTGAAGAAGGCAAGGTGATGGTGTTCAGCATTGACACTATCGACCTGGAAAGCTGGTCCGACAAAAACGGCGACGGCGGCCACCGCACCTATATGCACGAACAGTGGGTTCACTACATAGTTGATGAATTTGTGCCGTTTATGTACGATATGTGTGCAATGCGCAACAGCGGTGCTGACTTTGGCGGCATCTTTGTTTTCGGCAGCAGCATGGGCGCAAACCACTCCGCAAACCTGTTTTTGCGTTTCCCTTACATCTTTGATTCCTGTCTTGCAATGGCAGGCATCTACCGCAGCGATATGTTCTTCGGCAACTATTGCGACAGCCGTCTGTACGAAAACAGCCCGGAAATGTACCTTGCAAATATGCAGCCCGACCACCCATATGTTGAAATGTACAACCGAAACCGCGGCGTAATCTGCGGCGGACAGGGTGCCTGGGAAGAACCTGACACAGCACGCTGGCTTAAAACACAGTTTGACCGCCTTGGTGCAAATGTGCTGGTTGACCTTTGGGGCTATGATGTAAACCACGACTGGCCTTGGTGGTACAAAATGGTTGAATACCATGTACCAAGAATTCTTGGTTTTTAATGTGAATACATATTAAATAAACTGCAAAACAAATATAACAAATCTGCAGGGCAACACCACGTTGACCTGCCATAACAGCAAAATAAAAAACAGTGGCGGAAAAACCGCAGCAAGAAAGAGGAACATTATGAAAAACTTTGTGTTTATCTCCCCAAACTTTCCTGTAAACTACTGGAAATTCTGCAGAGAACTTAAAAACAACGGTCTGCGCGTTATGGGTATCGGCGACCAGCCATATGACGAGCTGCTGCCTGAACTGCGCGACAGCCTGCACGAATACTACAAGGTAAACAGCCTTGAAAACTACGACGAAGTTTATCGTGCAGTTGCATTTTTCACCTTTAAATACGGCAGAATTGACTGGCTGGAAAGCAACAACGAATACTGGCTGGAAAGAGACGCTCAGCTGAGAACAGACTTTAACATCACAAGCGGCTTTAAAAACGATGATATCCCATTTATGAAATACAAATCAAAAATGAAGGAATTCTATCACAAAGCAGGCCTTGCAACAGCAAGATACCACCTTGTGGAAGACATCGAAGGCTGCCGTGCATTTATCGAAGAAGTTGGCTACCCTGTTGTTGTAAAACCTGACAACGGCGTTGGGGCAGAAAGCACATACCGCCTTAAAACAGACGAAGATCTTGTGGACTTTATGGGCCGCAAAAACCCTGCTGTTCCATACATTATGGAAGAATATGTAACAGCCGAAGTTACTACATATGACGCTATCATCAACAGCAAAGGTGAAGCAATCTGGGAAGGCAGCAACGTTACAGTGTCCAATCTTATGGACGTTGTTAACGACAACGGCAACAGCCTTTACTACCTCAACAAAGAAATCCCTGCTGATGTTAAAAAGGCAGGTCTTGCAACAGTTGCAAGCTTTGGCGTAAAAAGCCGTTTTGTTCACTTTGAATTTTTCCGCCTTGCAAAAATGCACAAAGGTCTTGGCAGAAAAGGCAAAATCATCGGTCTGGAAGTTAACATGCGTCCTGCAGGCGGCTACACACCTGATATGTTCAACTATGCATACTCCACAGATGTTTACAAAATCTGGGCAGATATGATTGCATTTGACAAAACCGAAAAAGAAATCGGCCAGAGCTATTTCTGTCCGTTTATCGGCCGCCGTGACGGCAAAGACTTTGTAATGAGCCACGACGAAATTATGGCAAAATACGGCGACAAGCTGAAAATGGTTGGCAGAGTGCCGGATGCACTCAGCGGTGCAATGGGCAACAATATGTATGTTGGTCTGTTTGACACAAAAGAAGAAATGGACCAGTACTACGCAGACCTTAACGCTGTTAAATAAGTTTTGACATCACAGTAAATTACACAACACAAAAAGGCACTCTTTTATACAAGGGTGCCTTTTGATTTTTCTGCACTGATACAGCAAAAACTCCCGCAGGATTTCTGCGGGAGTTTTTCACTTATGCTGCAATATATTATCTGCAGTTTTATTTTTCCACAACTTTTTTGCCGTCGATGTAAACTGCTTTTACTGTTGTGCCAACCTGCATCGGGCATCCGTCTGTCAGCACAATGTCAGCATCCTTGCCAACTTCAAGGCTGCCTACTCTGTCTGCAATGCCGATGTGTTTTGCAGGGTTGATGGTGATTGCCTGCAAGGCTGCAAACGGTTCCATACCTGCTTTTACTGCAAGGCCTGCACAGAGCGGCAGATGTTCCTGTGGAATAACAGGTGCGTCTGTGATGATGGAAACCTGGCAGCCTGCTGCAGCCAGAACCCCTGGGGTTGTCCAGCTTTTGTTGCGCAGTTCAAATTTGCTTGCGGATGTAAGTGTAGGGCCAACTGCCAGCGGATAGTTTTCAGCGGCAAGCTCTTCTACGATAAGATGACCTTCGGTCACATGTTCAAGAGTGAGTTTTACGTCAAATTCCTTTGCAATTCTGATAGCAGTGAAGATATCATCTGTTGCGTGTGCGTGTGCTTTGAGCGGCATCTGTTTGCGGATAACAGGCAGCAACGCTTCCATTTTCATATCAAACGGTGGTTTTTTGCTTTGGTCATCCCCTGCCAGTTCAAGCTTTGCAGCGTATTCCTTTGCTTTGAACAGCATATTGCGCAGCTGATAAGCTGTCGTCATTCTTGTGCAGTTGCCTTTGTCCTTATAGCAGCGTTTTGGGTTTTCGCCAAATGCGCATTTCATTGCAACAGCTTCTTCCACAATCATGGTTTCAACACGTTTGCCAACCATTTTGATTGCAGTAAATGTGCCGCCAAGGACGTTTGCGCTGCCAGGACCTGTGGAAACGCAGGTTACGCCGCCTTCAACAGCGTTGCGGAATGCAGGGTCCATTGCTTTTACGCCGTCGATACCGCGCAGCTGCGGGCACACAACGTCGCCCATTTCGTTGTAGTCCATACCTTCAAAGCCAATGCCGTAGCCGTCAAGACCGATATGGCTGTGAGCATCGATAAAACCGGGATAAGCGCGCAGGCCGCTTGCATCAACAACCTCTGCCCCTTCAGGTGCGGCGATGTCAGCAGCAATCTGTGCAATTTTGCCGTTTTCTACAAGAATATCACCCTTATATGGATTTGGGTTGATAGCATCGTGAATCTGAACATTTTTTATCAAAAGCATTAAAATTTCCTCCTTAACGCAAACTGTTTTTTGTTATTCTGCAAGACCGTTACAGACAAAATATTATAGTCATATATTAACACACTCTGCAGTTTTATAAAATGAGCTAAACGGAGAAAATTTTAAACAAAATTATTGCATAATGTGGAAAATTCAACTTTATTTTCACACTGTTTTCTTAACAGCAAAACCCTCTCGGGTTCGATTCCCCGTATATTCCTGTTTAAATAAAAAACAGATAACACAAGTTATCTGCTTTTTGGTGACCCATAGGGGAATCGAACCCCTGTTTTCGCCGTGAGAGGGCGACGTCTTGACCGCTTGACCAATGGGCCTTATTTTGTTGTGTAAATATTATACTCCTATAATATTTGAATTTCAAGAAATTTATGTCACACATTCATATATTAAAGCCGCGTGGCCGTTTGGCATGCGACGGCTTTCTCTGATGGGGTGACAGCAAATTCCCCTTGCTACAATACAAAATATTTACAGACGGACGCCGAATGGCATGTCCGTCGAACATCTATGGGGGTGACAGTTGATTTTTCACCGCTTTGACGGGGAAAATCAACGTCAAGAGGGGGCTAAGCCCCCTATGAAGAAATCCCAGACTGTAAAAAAGAAAAATCCCAAACACCTAAATGTCTGGGATTTCCTGGTGACCCGTACGA
>JAGBFE010000333.1 GCA_018109965.1 Oscillospiraceae bacterium
AAGGCCGTATTCAAGGGCTGTTACATAGTCGTAGTCAACCTGTGCTTTTGTGTCAGGTTCAAGTGCCTTGCGGTCTGCAACCTGTTTTTCAAAACGTGCTTTCTGGTCGATTGGGTCGTTGAGTTCGCTGAATGCGTTGCCGAATTCTGTTGCGTTGATGAAGTATTCAAAACGTTCTGTGAACATTGGGTCTTCCGGTTTGCGTTTTGCAAGCGGTGAAATTTCTACAGGGTAATCGTAGATAAATGTTGGCTGGATGAGTTTATCTTCAACATAAGCGTCAAAGAATTCAGCAAGGATAGCACCTTTGCTTGGAACTTCCGGCAGCTCAACATGGTGTTCTTTTGCAACTGCAATTGCTTCTTCATCAGTTGCGATTGTGTCAAAGTCAACACCGCTGTATTTTTTAACAGCTTCCTTCATTGTCATTCTTTCCCAGTGACCAAGGTTGATAACTTTGTCCTGATAAGGAATTTCCAGTGTGCCGCAAACTTTGCTTGCAACTGTTTTCATCATATCTTCAACAAGGTCCATCATACCGTTGTAGTCTGTATAAGCCTGGTAAAGTTCTATGGATGTGAATTCAGGATTGTGTTTTGTGTCCATGCCTTCGTTGCGGAAGATACGGCCAACTTCGTAAACTTTGTCAAAACCGCCAACGATAAGACGTTTGAGATAAAGCTCTGTTTCGATACGCAGCACCATATCCATATCAAGTGTGTTGTGGTGTGTGCGGAATGGTTTTGCGCTTGCACCGATTTCGATTGGTGTGAGGATTGGTGTGTCAACTTCCAGAAATCCGCGGTTGTCAAGGAATTCGCGGAGTGCACGGAGGATGAGGCTGCGTTTTACAAATGTATCTTTAACTTCAGGGTTTACGATGAGGTCAAGTTCTCTCTGACGGTAACGTGTGTCCTGGTCTTTGAGACCGTGGAATTTTTCAGGCAGTGGCAGGAGAGATTTGGACAAAAGTTCGATTGCTTTAACACGGATGGAAACTTCGCCGTGTTTTGTGCGGAAAACTTCGCCTGTTACACCTGCAATATCACCGATGTCCCATGTGCATACTTCCTTGAAATAGTCAACGCCCAAAGCGTCCTGACGGAGATAAAGCTGGATTTTGCCGCTGTTGTCTCTCAAATCCATAAATGCTGCCTTGCCCATAACACGCTTGGACATAATGCGACCTGCGAGAGATACTGTTTTTACTTCTTCTGCTTCGTCGTCAAAAGTGTCAACTTCGGTTTTGGCATAGCTTGTAACATTGAACTTTGTTTTTGCAAAAGGGTCCTGACCTTTTTCCTGCAATGCTTTGAGCTTGTCACGGCGAACCTGCAGAATTTCGCTTAAAGAAACTTCTGTTTCAACTGTTTCAATGTTTGGATTTTTGTTTTCCATTTTGTTCTCCTTTATATATTTTATATTGTAATTTTTACAAAATTTGCCAAATGGTTTCTGCCCTGCGGACATAATAATCCATTATCTTATATATTTTATCATAAATACTGTTTTGCCGCAATAAGTCCGCACAACAAAAAAAGAGGCTTTTTGCCTCTTTTTATTGTCAAATGTGATAGTGCACTGTAAAAAGCGCACCTTTGTGCTTAAAACAGATTAAGCGATTGTTTTAACAACAAGTTTCATTGTTGCGCCTGTTGGGAGGCTAACTTCAACTTCATCGCCTTCTCTGTGGCCAACGAGAGCAGCACCGATTGGGCTTTCGAGGCTGATTTTGTTGTTGAACGGATCAAATTCTGTTGCGCCAACGATATCGTAAACTTCTTCGTCGCCAAAGTCATCAACAACTGTAACCTTGCTGCCAACATTGATGCCGTTTTTGTGCATATCTTCTTTATTAACAATTTTTGCGTGTTTGATTGTGTATTCTGTTTCGTTGATTTCCTGTTCAACAAGGCCCTGTTCGTTTTTAGCTTCGTCGTATTCGCTGTTTTCAGAAAGGTCACCAAAGCCGCGTGCAACTTTGATTTTTTCAGCGATTTCAGGTCTTTTTACTGTTTTGAGGTATTCAAGTTTTTCAACGAGTTCATCGTATCCTGCCTGGGTCAATAAAATTTCTTTAGCCAATTTTAAAATCTCCTTTTATTCAAATAGCTATGCCGATTTGTTTTTGCAAAGGGGCATAGCTACATTTGTTTTTAAACAGCAAGATATATTATATAGATAAAAAATAAAAAGTCAACCACTTTTGTAGATTTTTTATATATTTTTTGCCGTTTTTTCACTGTTTGTAATGCCAAATACACAAAAGCTTATCCGTTTTGTATAAATATATTCACATATTACGGAATTATGCATGGACAGAAAATTGCAGCAGCAATTTACATCTCATTGTGTTGTCACACTGAACGTATGTGAAGTGTCTCTCGGTTTTACCATTCTGATTGCCTGCCGTGGGTTTATTTGCACAGAGAGATTCTTCGCTCTGCTCAGAATGACAGCCCTTTTTCGCACTTTTCCGGGCAGCAAAAGGGCAGACAGACACAGAAAATATTTTCGCTGAAAAAGCGGCGGTACAAGAAAGAGGAGTGCCGCACTGCTTTGTGTAATGCCAGGGACGATAACATTCATAGGTGATAAAGTTGCGGGTGGACGCAAAAAGCATTTTAGCACAATGCGTATTTGCGCAAGGCAGAGGACCGACGCACTACTTTGTGTAACGCCAGGGACGATAACGCGGCAGAAATGCGCATTGTGTAAAAAATGAATTTGTGGACACTCGTAACTTTATCACCCATACACAGCAAAAAAGACTCACATATAGTGAGCCTTCTTTGCCGGTTAAAAGTAAAAGGGAGTTGTATTTTATTCTTCGTCGTATTTAACGTTGATAAATTCTTTAGCTTCTGCGATTACTTTTTCTTCAAGGTGTGCCGGCAGCTGTTCGTATCTTACGAATTCAAATGTAAACCAGCCTGCACCTGCTGTGAGTGAGCGGATGTATGTTGTAAAGTTTGCCATTTCGCTCATTGGACATTCAGCCATAACAGCCTGCATGCCGTCTTCAGCTGGGTCGAGACCGAGAACACGGCCGCGGCGTTTGTTAACTTCGCCCATTACGTCGCCTGCGTTTGCGCTAGGAACATATGCAACAAGTGTGCCGAATGGTTCAAGAAGAACAGGGCTTGCTTTTGGCAGACCTGCTTTGTAAGCAAGTGTTGCAGCAAGTTTGAATGCCATTTCGGAAGAGTCAACTGCATGGTAGGAACCATCCATCAATGTAGCTTTAAGGCCAACTACAGGATAGCCTGCAAGCACGCCGTATTTGATTGCGCTCTGAAGACCTTTTTCAACTGCAGGGAAGTAGTTCTTTGGAACGGAGCCGCCGAATACTTCTTCAGCAAAGATGAGTTCTTCGCCATCGTGCGGTTCAAATGTGATTTTAACGTGACCGTACTGACCGTGACCGCCGGACTGTTTTTTGTGTTTGCCTTCAACGAGTTCAACTTTTTTGCGGATTGTTTCGCGGTAAGCAACTCTTGGTGCGGAAAGTTCAGCTTCAACGCCGAATTTGCCTTTCATTTTTGCAAGCACAACATCAAGGTGCTGTTCGCCAAGGCCTTTGATAAGCTGCTGTGCTGTTTCTACGTCCTGACGGTAGCTAACTGTGCAGTCTTCTTCCATAATTCTCTGGAGAGAAGCGGAGATTTTTGCTTCTTCACCTTTTTTCTTTGGTTTGATGCACATTTCCAGTGTTGGGTTAGGGAATTCAAATTTAGGGAATTTGTATTCGTTCTGTGGGTCACAGAGGATGTCGCCTGTTTTTGCGTTTGCAAGTTTTGTTACGGCACCGATGTCGCCTGCTTTGATGTAGTCAGCGTCAATCTGTTTTTTGCCGCGTACAAACAGAACTTTGCCCATTCTTTCTGGTTCGCCTGTTGTTGTGTTGACAACGTTGGAGTCGCCTTTGAGGTTACCGCTCAATACTTTAACAAAGCTCATTTTGCCAACAAATGGGTCAGCAACTGTTTTGAATACAAGTGCTGCAACCTGGCTGTTTTCGTTGAATGGAAGTGTAACTTCTGTATCGCCGATAAGAAGTTCTGTACCTTCTGTATCTTCCGGGGAAGGAACAAGAGCATAAAGTGTTTCAAGTGTGAGGTCAAGGCCTTCCAGCAGTGTGGAGGAACCGCACATAACAGGTGTGATTGTACCTGCTTTGAAGCCTGCTTTGATACCTTTGATGATTTCAGCTTTTGTAAACTGTTCGCCTGAGAAGTATTTTTCAAACAGTTCTTCATCTGTTTCAGCAACAGCTTCCATCATGGAAGTTACAAGACCGTCAAGACGGTGGCCTGTTGCAGGCATCATAACTTCTTCAGCTTTGCCGTTTTTGTATTTGTAAGCTTTAAATTCGATAAGGTCGATGTAAACTGTGCCGTGGTCTGTAACTACAGGAACAGATGTAGGACAGATTTTTGGACCGAATGTAGCTTTGAGTTCTTCGAAAACTTTGTAGAAGTCTGCGTTTTCAACGTCAACTTTGGAAACGT
>JAGBFE010000334.1 GCA_018109965.1 Oscillospiraceae bacterium
CAAGTCAGAAGCTTACCAAATATCACGATGCTATCTATACCTACTACGACTCCAGCCTTATCGGCAAAACCACACCGCCTGCTTTGTGTGCACTGGTTTATTTTTTCCAGCCATTGGGCGAAGCGTATGTGGAATGGAAAGGCTTTTTTGCTTACGATGTGCTGCTTTTGGCATCCTTTGCAGCTTGGACAGCAGCCTTCAAAAAGGAAAAATGGCATAATGCATTTTTAGTGTTCCTTTTTGGTTTCCTCACACCGTTTGTGTTTGAGGTTTACACCAAAATTGTTTATATGGTGCGTGTGTACATCTCGGTTCTGAGCGATATCCCGCTGGGTGTTACCTTTGCAGGCGCAATGGCGGTTTATTTCTTTGGCAAAAACGCTGACGAAAACCTGCCCTGCAAGCTGGACAGCTCAAAGGGAACAAACAGTGCAAACCACGTTATTGCACTGCTGCCGGTTCTCATTTCCTTTACACTGATGAAGGATATGGGCTTTGCATTTTCACTCATTATCACCTTTATGGTGTTTGCCGATATGTTTTTTGTTCAGCCTAATTTTGTGTTTGTCAAAATCAAAGGCTTTTTGGGCAAGATTGCAGCAGCGGCTGCTATGGGTATCACAACTGTTGCCACCTTTATGGCGTGGACGGTGCATATGGCAAAAGTTCTCCAGGCAAACCGCTTTGAACTTGGCGGTTCACACAATCTCGGCATGGCCGAAATGCTGATTGTTGGTGTCAAAGAACTGTTAAGTCCCGAAAAAAGCCCAAAATTTATCGATATGACAAATGAAATGCTGGGGGCTTTCAGCTCAAAACCTGTTTCAATGTTCGGCAACGGCATCAGAACAATTTTTGTCATCACCGCATTGTTTGCAATTGCATTTGTGCTGGTCAAAGGCTGGCGCAATATGCTCAAAATTGCAGTGCTGTATGTTACAAACGTTATCAGCTTTGCGGCATACTATCTGTTCCATCTGTTTATCTATGTTTACATCTTCAAGGCAAATGCCTACGGTCTGCCAAGCTACGAAAGATATATGTATCCTTTCTACCTTGCGTGGCTGGCAATGGGTGTGTTCTGCCTTGTGTTTGCGGCAAAACATCCCCGCTTTGAAAAAATCAGCCAGCTGGCACTGTGCGGTTTCTGCATCTGCCTGTTTGGACTGTTCAGCTATCTTGTTTCCTACGAAAATACATTTATAATGTACTCGGGCGAACGCGAGTCGATAATGGACAACATATTTGCCAACTGCGAGGTTATCGAAGATGTGGTTGAGCCGGACGATGTTATCTTCTGCTATTCCGAAGCCGAGGACTCAGGGGAACGCTGGTTCAAGTATACCTATGTTATGAGCCCAAGTGTTATTGCACAGGATATCCCGTGGTTTAATTCCGACGGCATGGACGAAGCAACTTACAACGCAACCTGGCGTCAGTATTTCCTCAAGTATGTTGAGGATGCAGGCATCACACATTTTCTGCTTGACTACGGCAACGACAAGCTGCAGGATATGTTTGGTGATGAGCTTGGCGTGGATGTACTGGAATATGGCCTGTACAAGACAGCCTACTTTGAAATCACTGCTGTTGACAGCGCAAATGACTACATTGAATTTTCACTTGTTAAGGAAGGCGAGGTGGAAAGACAATGATTAAAAAATTAAAAAATTTAAGCGGTGTAAAACTTATTGCTTTTTGTGCGGCGATACTGTGTGTGCTGTGGCTTGGCAAAAATGCAGTTGCTTTCGGTGCCGAAACTGCTGCCCGTGCAGGCGGCAAAATGGAGACTGTCACACTTTCTGCCGATGATTTTGAACTGATAGGCATTGTTAAAGCAGAAAACGGCAGCTATGTGACTACCGACAGTGACCCGCAGCTTGTTCTGAACGGGGATATGAAAATCTCCCGCATTACGCTCAACTGCACTTTTTCAGTTTCACCGGGTGAAATGGTGGTATACTACTCCGAAAAAGACGGTCAGGGATATTCTGCAACAAAACGCTACTGGTTTTATCCCGACAGCACAAATCTCAGCAGCTACACGGCTCAGATGCCGATGAAAAACTACAAGTCCATCCGCATTGACCCAACAACCATAGCAGGCAACACAATGGCAATTGACAGCATTGTGCTCAACAGCCCGAAATCAATAGGTGAACACTTTGCGGTAAGTTTTAAAAATATATTTAATCTTTTGGTATATTCCTGCCTTATAGCAGCAGTAATCACTATTGTTAAAGAAACTTTTGACGGACTGTTCACAAAACGTAAATAAAAACACAACAAAACACCGTGCATACGGTGCTACAATAAAACAGAAACAGTAAAAAGCGGCATCTGCCGCACAGGGAGGGAAATTATGAACACAAAATTTATCCCATTGTCAGTGCCTAATTTTGAAGGTAACGAAGAAAAATATGTAAATGATGCAGTAAAATCCACCTGGGTTTCCACAGGCGGCGGTTATGTTACAAAATTTGAAGAAACTCTTGCACAGTATGTAAAAATGCCGCAGGCAGTTGCAACAGCAAGCGGCACAGCAGCACTGCACCTTGCACTTATCGTTGCAGGCGTAGGCCGCGGGGATGAAGTTATTGCGGCAACACTCACATTTATTGCTGCGGTTAACCCAATCAAATATGCAGGTGCCGAGCCGATATTTGTGGACTGTGATGACTATCTGTGCATGGACCCAAAAAGCGTGCGCGCATTTCTGGAAGCCAACTGCGAAATCCGCGACGGCAAAACCTACAACAAAAACACAGGTGCTCACGTCAAGGCAATGATGCCTGTTCATGTTTTCGGCAATATGTGCGACATGGAAGCCCTTATGGATATAGCAAAGGAATATAACCTTGTTGTTATCGAAGACGCAACCGAAGCATTGGGCAGTTACTGTAAGGAAGGCCGCTATGCAGGCAAATTTGCAGGCACAATCGGCGATGTTGGCTGCTACAGTTTCAACGGC
>JAGBFE010000335.1 GCA_018109965.1 Oscillospiraceae bacterium
ATAGCCGCAATCTGTTCGGCATTGTTCTGCACAAAGGAAACCCCGATTGCATAAAAACCAACCACGCTGAGCGCAAGGCCGCCCATTGTGTTGAGGCCTTTTTCAAATTCCTTTGCCAGACCAAGCTCAAGATTGAAGGTATAGTCAACAAGACCTATAAAGGCAAAAATTGCCATAATAAATATAAATATTTCCATACTTTTTCTCCGCATCATATGTTTATAACAACAGTATACACCCGCAATTGACATAAGTAAAATCAATAATTATAATTGTTTAATAAGAAAAGGTGATGATTATGAAAAGCAGATTTTATTGTTTTTGCAAGGTTGTGGAGCTTGGCAATTTTACCCGTGCTGCCGAGCAGCTTGGATACAGCCAGAGCGCTGTAAGCCAGATGGTTAAAACCCTTGAAAGCGAGCTTGGTGCAACACTGATTGAACGCCGCAAGGACGGTGTTGCACTGACAAAGGACGGCGAAAAGTTTTTTCCGTACATACGCAATATCGTCCTTGCCGAGACTGCCCTTGAGCACAAAAAACACGAGATGGCCGAACTGAAGGACGCAACGGTGACGATAGCCTCCTACACAAGCACGGGGGTTAATTTTCTGCCGCAGTGCATAAAGTATTTTAAAGAAAAATACCCCACAGTAAAATTTGTTATAAAACAGGGCGACCACACCGATACACAGCGCTGGATAAACGAAGGGATTGCTGACCTTGGTTTTATAATGCAGGGGGCTGAAGACAACCTTGAAACAGAGTTTTTGTATGACGATGCGATGATGGCGGTCGTGCCACAAAGGCATCCCCTTGCAGAGCAGAAATCGGTTTCGCTGCAGCAGCTTGCAGAGGAAAATTTTATTCTCCTTGATGAAGGCAGATATCAGAACATTTACAACACCCTGCAGTCTGTGTGCGGCAATGTGCAGATTGACTATCAGGTTTATGATGACTACACCATTATGGCTATGGTAAAAAACGGTTTGGGCGTGTCGGTGCTGTACAGGTCGGTTATTCCGCCGCACAGTGACGGCATTGCAATACTGCCGATAGACACTCAACCCCGCCGCACAATGCTGCTTGCGTGGAAACGGCGGGATGCTTTGCCCCTTGCAGCACAGAAATTTGCCGATTTGCTGATTGATTTTTCCCGCAGATAAACAAATATCCCGTACAACAGTGATTTTTCTGCTGTACGGGAGTTTTTTTATTTCATTATTTCGTGGGCATAGCCTATTGCACCACGCTGTGTGCAGTTGTGGGCGGCATATTCTGCGGCAGCTTCCATTGCTGAGTGTATATCGCCGTTGTCGGTGTAATGCACAAGGAATGCGGCAATATAGCTGTCCCCCGCGCCCATTGTGTCGGTGGCGTCCACCTTTGTAACGCCCTGACGGTAAAACTGCTGTCCGTCGTAGAAAAACGAGCCTTTGTCGCCCAGAGTGATGCATACATTTGTTGCGCCGTAACCGTGTAGTTTTTGTGCAAGGGCTTTGCAGTCATCATCGCTCATATCCCCGCCCGAAACAAAGGCGTATGTAATGTACGGGCAAACCTTTTTGAAATACTCATCCTTTTTTATATCGGAAAAATCAAAGGAAAGCGTAACCGCCTTTGCCAGCGCACTGAGCTCGTTTTCCATATTGGAGTAACAGCTGATATGGCACACATCGGCTGTTTTTGCAAGGTCAATATCTTCGTTTGTCATCTTCATTGCCACAATTCTCTGGCAGCTGTGAGGCTGACCCGATACAAACACCCTGTCACCGTTCACCAGCTTAACCCCCGGATGTGAGGTTGGTGCATACACCCTGCGGCAGTTTGCAGCCGCAACCCCCTCTTTGCCGAGGCAGTCGAGTAGATAGTCCGCCATAAAATCGTTGCCAATCACACCTGTATAACTGACATCCTGCGCCCCGCAGCGTTTTGCGTGGACAGCAACATTGACACAGTTGCCGCCGGGAAAAAAGATGTTTTCATCGATATAGCAGTCACACACATTGTCGCC
>JAGBFE010000336.1 GCA_018109965.1 Oscillospiraceae bacterium
CATACAACTCCTCCACTTTGCTTTTGTTCAACACCGAAATGATTGTTGTTGAGCTTTTGCAGGCAATTGCAGGCAGCTTTGGCATACTGCTGACAATCCCGCTGACAAGCTTTGCCTGCGGTGCGCTGTATGCAGATAAAAAGTAACTAAACAAAAAGGTATAAAATGGAAAACGAAAAAAAAGGTATAAATCCAAAGGATTTGCTTGTTTCAATCTTTAAATACTCTATTGCAACATGGATAAATTTTATTATCTACGGTGCATCCCTGCTGCTTGTTGCGTGGTTTATCCCCGCCGCAACCTGGGGACAGCTGGACATCTTTATATCCACCTCCACACTTATTATGAACATATGCATACTCGGTCTTGACCAGTCGTTTATGCGTTTTTTCAACGAGCCGCCTGAACCGCTGGACAAGCGCGGTCTGCTGGGCAATTGTTTTGGCATTTCCACCATCTGTCTTGTTGTGACAGGGCTGTTCTGCTTTGTGTTCTGCCCGCAGCAGCTGCTGGGTGTGTTTTTCACCGAAAAATTCCCAAGCATCTATGTTCTGTACTTATTTGTAAACGCCTTTATGGCAATGGTGGGCAGATACGTAAACCTTGTTTACCGTATGTCCGGCGACATAAAACTGTACACCCTTGAAAGCGTGCTGATGCAGTTTTTCACCAAGGTATTCTTTGTGCTCGGTGTATTTTTCAGCACAGATTTAAGCTTTCTCATCATCTTTACCGTTGCAGGTATGTCAGCATTCGGCATAGCATTTCTGTTTATTGTACGCAAAGAAATCACAATAACTCCAAAGGTGCTTTTTACCCCTGCAAACCGACATATTCTGCCATACGGCCTTGCACTGATGCCAACCGCTGTTATGCTGTGGCTCAACAGCCTGTTCAGCAAGGTTTACATCTCCAAAACCATCGGCAACGACCAGGCGGGCGTGTTCAGTATGGTGAGCACATTATCACAGGTCGTAGCTATCATCCAGGCAGGCTTTGCAACTTTCTGGAGCGCATTTATCTATGCCAACTACAAAACCGAGCAGGAAAAAATCAAACAGGTCCACGATTATCTCACCTTTATTATTGTTGAGTTTTTCTGTGTACTGGTTATCTTTGAAGATGTTATCTTCTGGATACTGGGCAACGAATACGCACAGGGCATTGAGGTGTTCCCTATTATGGTGCTTGTTCCTGTGTTTCTCATTATCAGCGAAACCACTGTGTATGGCATTTCCATTGCCAAAAAGCCTATTTTTGACACCATAGGCATCGGCCTGTCGGTTGTTACAAATATCGGCTTCTGTATGCTGCTGGCACCAAGTTTTGGCCTTTACGGCGTTTGTGTGGCGTTGTGTCTTTCAAATCTTATTATGTTTGTTTTCCGCACAGTTATTGCGCAGAAACTGTACTGTTCAATTCCAAGTGCAAAACGCACCACAGTGGTGTGTGTTTTGCTGTTTGTGATAACCTGGTTTGGCACAATATGGGCACATAATTTTGTGCTTAAAGCAGCTGCAGGTGTTGCGGGTATGGCAGTTTATCTGTTTATCTACCGCAAGCAGCTGGTGAGCGCCATTGGCCTTGCAAAAGAAATACTGGGCAAATATCTGAAAAAATAAAAGTCGGAATAAGTTTTGCAAAACAAACTTACACAATCACAACAATAACATAATTATTTAATACCGAATAACAAAAAGGACCTCTCGCGAGGTCCTTTGTTTTTTTGTTCATATTTCAAAACAGTTTCTGCAGCCGCGTGGCTGTATGCATCATCAGTTTATCCGTTCTGCTTTTCATTGAGCAGTCTCATCTGTTCAAGCCACAGTTTTTCGCTGTAGTCAACATAGTAGATGTGCGGATATTCCAGACGTTTGAGTTCGTCCCACAGTGTTTCGTCCACCTGCTGTTTGCAGAACGCCTTGATTTCGTCAATGGATGGGCTTTCGTAAACCTTTTTGCCGTTTTCAAAAATCGGCTTCAGCATTGGTTTCAGTTCCACATTGTCAGTGTCTGGCGTTTCCATGGCTGCAGTGGTGAGAAGATTGTGATTTCTTCAGGGTTCAGG
>JAGBFE010000337.1 GCA_018109965.1 Oscillospiraceae bacterium
AAAAAGTCTACTTCCGCAGCATTACATTCCATTCTTTCAGGATATGTAAGTGAATACTGAATAGGAATTCTCATATCCGGGCTGCCAAGCTGCGCAATAACACTGTTGTCTGCATACTGCACCATAGAATGAATAATACTTTGACGATGTACAACAATCTGAACATCCTCAGGCTTAACATCGAAAAGCCATACTGCTTCAATCAATTCAAGCCCTTTGTTCATAAGTGTTGCTGAATCTATAGTAATTTTGCTGCCCATAGACCAGTTTGGGTGTTTAAGTGCCTGCTCTTTTGTAACCTCAGCAAGCTGTGCTGTTGTATAACCAAAGAACGGACCACCCGATGCTGTAAGCAGAATTTTTTTGAGTGATGGTGCTGAATTTTTATCCTGCAGACACTGGAAAATTGCAGAATGTTCACTGTCCACAGGCAATAATTTTACATTGTTCTTTTTAACCGCCTCCATAACAAGCTTGCCGCCTGTTACAAGGCTTTCTTTATTTGCAAGTGCCACATCCTTGCCACTGTTAATCGCAGCCAGAGTGGCTTTTAAGCCTGCTATACCCACAATTGCATTAAGGACTACAACATTATTATAACCTTCCAGCTGTGCAAGCTTTTGTGTACCTTCGCTGCCTTTAAAAAGTGTAACACCGTATTCTTTGGCTTTTTCCTCAAAATTATTGGCACTTTCAGTATCTGTAATACAGATATATTCCGGTTTGAATTCTTTTATTTGCTGTTCCAGCAATTTAATATTTTTGTGGGCAGATAAAGCCACAACATTTATATTATGCTTACGGGCAACATCAAGGCTCTGTGTGCCAATGGACCCTGTTGAGCCCAACAAAATCAAATTACTGTACATATAATAACTCCTTACAATTTAGCAATAAACTGTGCCATAAGATAAATCACTGGGGCTACAAGCAAAAAGCTGTCAAAGCGGTCCATTACTCCGCCGTGACCAGGCATAATAGTTCCATAGTCTTTGATTCCCTGCTGTCTTTTAACGGCAGATGCAAAAAGGTCTCCTAAAATTCCAAGGAAAGAACCTATAGCGGCAAAAACTGCCAAAACGATATAGTTTCTGCTGATAGAATGTAAAATACCAAGGCTGGACACGTTAATCATTTTGCTGTACGCAAGCATCATAAGCATTGAAATGACAACACTGCCCAATATACCGCCGATTGCCCCCTCAACTGTCTTTTTAGGGCTGAGTTTAGGTGCCATTTTATGTTTGCCGAAAAGATAACCTGAAAAATATGCCATTATATCTCCGCCCCAGGCAATACCTGCGCAGAGCACAAACAAAAATGCTGCATCCCATCCGTATGTCAAAAAGTCCAGCTGATACTTGAGGCCTGTTATTGAATATACTCCCAAAAGCACATATAACGCAAATGCAACACTTGATGCTATCGATACAAATTTTATATTTTCAAATTTAAATACCACTATGCACACTATTGCAACAGCAAACAAAACCAATGAAAACATAATACCAATATTGTATCTTGTTCCAAAAAGTATAAGTGCACCCAAAACTGTCAATGATGCATTGACAAGTTTGGAATTGCCTTCTTTAAATACTCTGCATATTTCAAAAACTGCAATTGCATATATCGCAAAAGCTGCAATATCAAAAAATGGTGTATAGAATTTAAGCACTGCCACAATAGCTACAATTGTACCTACTATACCCGAAATTACCCTAGTTTTCATAAAACCCTCTCTGGTTTATTATATATTTTAAACACCGCCAAATCTTCTGTTGCGGCGATTAAATTCTTCGATAGCTGCGTCAAGATCTTTTCTTGTAAAATCAGGCCACAAAACATCCATATATACAAATTCAG
Source organism: Oscillospiraceae bacterium (assembly GCA_018109965.1). The sequence goes on from JAGBFE010000337.1 coordinate 1,864, forward strand.
AATATGCACACTGCCAAAGCAAAAAGTTGGAAATGCGTTTTTCTCCGCTTGGTCTGAGAATAAAATCCGGATCCGGCTGATTTTTTGTATAAAGATGTTCAGAAAACATCTGTTCGTCAATATCGTCAACTGATATTTCACCATCTTTAACCTTTGCTGTTATCTCTTTGCAGGCATTGACAATTTCGCTTCTTGAACCATAGTTGAGGGCAAGATTTAAAATCATTCCTGTTCTGTCTGCTGTTTTCTGCTCTATCTCCAGCATTAAATCCCGCAACTCCTGATTGAATGCAGATTTGTCACCAAGAAATACAACCTTGTTGTTTTCCTTTTCGTAATCAAAGGCGTCAATGAGATACTGCTTGAACAGTTTCATCAGCCCGTCAATTTCTTCCTGTGGACGTTTCCAGTTTTCTGTTGAAAAAGCATAAAAAGTTACTGCTTCCAGCCCAAGCTGATTGCAGTATCTGGTAATATCCTGAAAAACTTCGGCACCTTTTTTATGGCCCATATTTCTTGGAAGCATACGTTTTTTTGCCCATCTTCCATTGCCATCCATTATAATACCAATATGTTTAGGAATTGTGATATTGTTTTCCATAATAACCTTTCTAAAAAATTAAAGGGCATTTTTAAAACGCCCTTTAACACTGTTACTCTATATTCGGCGTAAACTTTTACAGTTCCATAACCTCTTTTGTTTTCTTTTCACAAACAGCATCAACTTCTTTGATGTATTTGTCTGTGATTTTCTGCATTTTATCTTCAAGATTTTTCAGATCATCTTCTGTAAGTTCAGAAGCTTTTTTTGCTGCCTTGAACCTATCCATTGCATCGCGGCGAACATTTCTTACCGCAACCTTTGCTTCTTCAGCCATTTTTGAAACATCTTTTGCCAAAGCTTTACGACGTTCTTCTGTTGGTGCAGGGAAATTGAGACGGATGCTTACACCGTCATCAATTGGGTTAATGCCGATATCGGATACCTGAATTGCTTTTGTAATAGCTTTGAGAAGGCTTCTGTCCCAAGGCTGGATAGAAAGTGTTCTTGCTTCTGTAACAGAAACTGAAGCAACCTGCTGAATTGGTGTTGGAACACCATAGTAATCTACTGTAACTTTGTCGAGCACGCCAGGGTTTGCACGGCCTGCACGAACTGATGCATATTCGCTTTCAAGGTGAGCAACCGCTTTAACCATTCTTTCTTCGTATGCTTTTGTCATATCTGTAATCTCCTTATTCTGTAACTAATGTACCAATTTTTTCGCCATTGATTGCTTTTACAAAGTTGCCTTCTGACATATCAAAAACAAGAATAGGAAGTTTGTTGTCACGGCACATTGTAGCTGCTGTCATATCCATAACATTCAGCTGATCATTCAAAACCTGTGTAAATGTGAGTGTGTCATATTTAACAGCATCAGGGTATTTTTTAGGGTCTTTGTCATAAACACCGTCAACCATAGTTGCTTTGAACATTACATCAGCATTGATTTCAAGTGCTCTGAGTGCTGCACCTGTATCAGTTGAGAAATATGGGTTACCTGTGCCACAGGCAAAGATAACAACACGGCCTTTTTCAAGGTGTCTTGTTGCTTTGTTTCTTATGTATGGTTCAGCAACCTGCTGCATCTGGAGAGCTGTCTGAACACGCACTTCAACACCAAGGTGTTCCAATGCATCAGCTACCGACAAAGCATTCATAACAGTTGCAAGCATACCAATCTGGTCAGCTCTTGTTCTTTCCATATCACCGCTTGTTCTGCCGCGCCAGAAGTTACCGCCGCCAACAACAATAGCAATCTCAGCACCTAAATCTACAGCTGCCTTGATGTCTTTGCATACATCAACGATGGATGGATAATCAAGACCAAAACCTTTGTCGCCGCTGAGAGCTTCGCCGCTGAGCTTGATTAAAACTCTTTTATATTTAATAGACACTAATATGCACCTCACAATACTTTATTCTTTAAATATTTTACTATATTCCCGTCTTAAAGTAAAGAATATTATTTCTAAATTGCCGCAATATAATTTGTATATTTTAATATATACACTTAAATAATTTATATATTTATTTTTACCTTACTGTGATAGTTTAAATCTTATAAAAAATAAAGGTGCTACCCGTAGGTAACACCTTTAAATTACGCAATGATTATTTTGTCATGCTAGCAATTTCTTCTGCGAAGTTGTCTTCTTTCTTTTCGAGGCCTTCACCTTTTTCAAAACGTGTGAATGCTACTACTTTGATGTCGCCGCCAAGAGCTTTTGCTGTTGCATTTGTGTAGTCTGTGATAGACTGTTTGTCATCTTTAACGAATGCCTGTTCAACCAAGCAGTTTTCTTTGTAGAATTTTGCGATTCTACCCATAACCATTTTTTCAGCAATGTTTGCTGGTTTGCCTTCGTTAATAGCCTGCTGCATAAGAATTTCTTTTTCTTTTTCAAGAACTTCTGGTGCAACGTCAGCTTTGCAAAGGTAAGTTGGGTTTGCTGCAGCAACCTGCATTGCAACGTCTTTACCGTATGCTTCAAATTCTGGTTTTGCAAACATTTCATCGGATGTTTCGAATTTAACGAGAACACCGTGTGTACCACCAGCGTGGATGTAAGCTACACATGGACCTTCGTATCTTACGAAACGACGGATTTTGATGTTTTCGCCGATAACAAGAATTTTTTCCTGGAGACCAGCTTCAACTGTGTTGCCGTCTGCCATTGTTTTTGTCATAAGTTCTTCAACTGTAGCTGGGTTTGTGTCAGCAACAATTTTTGCAAGGTCAGCAACGAATGTTTTAAACTGTTCGTTTTTAGCAACAAAGTCTGTTTCGGAGTTAACTTCGATAACAACACCAACTTTTGCTTCTTTATCAACTGTTGCAAAAACCATACCTTCAGCAGCAATTCTGCCAGCTTTTTTAGTAGCAGCAGCAAGGCCTTTTTCTCTGAGGTATTCGATTGCTTTTTCGAAATCGCCGTTGGATTCTGTCAAAGCTTTTTTGCAGTCCATCATGCCGCAACCTGTGCGTTCACGAAGATCTTTAACATCTTTAGCTGTAAATGCCATTTTTTTGTCCTCCAATTTATACTAGAAAAAAATTTTTATTGGTTAAAATTATTCTTCAACAACTTCTGCTTCTTCAGCAACTGGAGCTGTCTGTTCGCCCTGACGGCCTTCAATGATAGCGTCAGCCATAGCGCCGGAGATAAGTTTAACTGCTCTGATAGCGTCGTCGTTACCTGGGATTACGTAGTCAACTTCGTCTGGGTCACAGTTTGTGTCAACGATAGCAACAACTGGGATACCAAGGTTTTTAGCTTCTGCTACAGCAATTTTTTCTTTGCGTGTATCAACTACGAACATAGCTTTTGGCAATGTTTCCATGTTTTTGATACCACCGATATTTTTTTCGAGTTTTTCGATTTCGAGTTCAAGTTTGATAACTTCTTTTTTAGGGAGAAGATCAAATGTGCCGTCTTCTTTCATTTTGTTGAGCTGTTCAAGACGAGCAATTCTTGTTTTGATTGTACGGTAGTTTGTGAGCATACCACCAAGCCATCTTGCGTTAACAAAGTGCATACCACATCTCTGTGCTTCTTCTTTGATAGCGTCCTGAGCCTGTTTCTTTGTACCTACGAAAAGTACTTCGCCGCCTTCTGCAGCGATTTCTTTGATGAAGTCATATGCTTCATCGAGTTTTTTAACAGTTTTCTGAAGGTCGATAATGTAAATGCCGTTTCTTTCTGTGAAGATGTAACGGGACATTTTTGGGTTCCATCTTCTTGTCTGGTGACCGAAGTGAACGCCTGCTTCAAGCAACTGTTTCATTGATACTGATGACATAATTTTTTCCTCCGATTTGGTTGTTTTCCTCCGCCGTGTTTTGCTTGTTTTACAGCCTATGTCTCAAGACACACCAACTGTAAGGAACACAGCGTGCGTAATGCGCCTAAATATATTACCACAACCCATATATAAAGTCAAGTATAAATATATAATTTTTTACAAATTTTTGTATAAAAAATCTACATTTTCAACAAAGTTATTTTCCCGCAAAATTTGTATAAAAAATCACCTGTTTAAACTGAAAACAGGTGATTTTTGTTACTTTAATTTGTCAAATGCATATTCCAAAGCCCAATTCTGCATTTCGGAAAACATTTTGCCTTTAAGCTGCTGCAGTGTAATCCATTCAAGTTGGTGGTCCTTTTCTTTTTGTTCGGATATTTTCTCGGTCAACGTACCTGTGTAATAGTACTGTACCGGATGAAACAGCCCCACTTTATTATGAAATGTATATGTTTCCGCTGAACAGATAAACTCGCCAATATCAGTAGAATACCCAGTTTCTTCAAGGCATTCACGAGTTATGCACTCGGTATCGGTTTCATCATTCTCATAACCGCCGCCAATGAAAAAATATCCTTTTGGTGTTTTTACAACAGCAATTTTCCCATTGGATATCGGGATTAAATAAGCTCCTGCACGGGTATAATATTCCCCCTGCAGTTTGTTTCCAAAAATTTTATGCATATCACTTTACATCCCCTGCAAGCACCGAATAAACAGCAATATCACACAGTTTGCCTTTGTTGTTCATAAACTGGCGCAATGTGCCTTCATACTGCATACCGCATTTTTGCGCAACTTTACCCGATGCAGGATTATCTGTGTCGTGCTGTACCTCTACCCTGTTGTATCCGATTTCATCGATAAGATATTTGGTAACTGCACTTACTGCTTCTGTCATATATCCGCAGTTCCACCATTTTTTGCCTATACAGTAACCAAGTTCAGCTTTTTGTGCATCATTGTCATTGGCAACCACGCATACAAAACCAGCTGATTTAACATCTTCTTCAGCTTTGAGTGTAATATTCCAATGGTAGAATTCTATATTGTCATAACGCACTTTCCAGTTGCCTATTGCCTTTTCAGCCTGTGACGGGTCAGTCAGTGATATACTTGTCATATATCTGTTAACCTCATCATCGCATGCCCAGTTATTGTACATATCCCTGGCATCTTCAGCTTCAAATCTGCGCAGTACAAGGCGTTCTGTTTCTATTGTTTTTGTACCTTTATGTATCATAAATCACCTGTTAATTGCATTTTTGTGAATAATATTCATCTTTAAGGATTGAATAATGTGCCAGGTCACGCGGTTTTTCTTTGGCAAGCAGTTCACGTCTTATGACACCTTCAAATTTAAGTCCGCATTTTTGCATAACTCTGCCTGAAGCAGGATTATTGACATCGTGCCTTGCACACACTTTTTCTGCGCCAACTTCTTCAAAAAAGAATTTGATTAAAGCCGAAAACGCTTCGGTAACAATTCCTTTATTCCACCATTTGCGTCCGATGCAGTATCCGATTTCAACATTGCCGAGAATTTCGTTTGTTTCCACAACACTTATTCCGCCAATAGGTTCATCACCATTATCTTTAAGCACAATAGCCCACTGATAATAGTTGTTTTCACTGTAATGATTGGTCCAGTCTGCAAGCAGCAGATTTGTAACTTCCACGCTGCTGTGTGTAGGCCACGTAAGATATCTTGTTACCTCATCATCACTTGCCCAGTTACTGAACATAGCCTGTGCGTCGGTTGTTTTAAATTGTCTGAGCACAAGGCGTTCTGTCTCTATTATTTTTGTTCCTTTATGTATCATACAAAAACTCTCTCCCAACTTATGAAGATTTTTTTACTTTTCCAAATACAAAAGCAACAGCAAATGCAATTATTGTAACACTCAGCCAGCCAAACCCATGTGCATACAATGGGAGCTTGCTGCATACAGTGCTGATTACACCGAGAGGAACAACGCCTTCCAAAGCATAAATAACGCTGATAACTGCAGTTGCACCTATTGTTATCGGATAGATAAGCGGATTTTTAATGTATTTATCAAACAGCCCCATAACAATAATTACACTTACAGACGGATAAATCGCATTGAGAATCGGCACCGAAATGTTGAGGATTGTTGTAAGACCATAGTTGCATACAACAAGCGAAAATGCCGTGATTATCCATACCATACTTTTGTAGGTTGCATTTGTGAGCTTTGAAAAATATTCTGAAACCGATGTGATAAGACCAACACAGGTTGTAAGACAAGCCAATGCAAAAATGGCCGCCAGAATAATTGCGCCAAACTCGCCAAACAGCTGGTAAACAATCTGTCTTAATGCAACTGCCCCGTTAGCACCGATTTCGTAAACACCGCTGGACTGCATGCCCATATATGTAAGCATAAGATATATAGCCGCAAGAATTACTCCCGCCAGCATACCTGCTGTTGATGAGTATTTCAGTGATTCTTTTTTATCGGTAATATTTTTCCCTTCAAAAGCTTTTACCACTACAGGCGCAAAAACAAGACCCGCAATTGCATCCATTGTGAGATATCCTTCACAGAAGCCTTTGATAAACGGTGCCTGTGCATACGCCTGCTGTGCTGCTGCCACAGACTTTTCGCCTT
>JAGBFE010000338.1 GCA_018109965.1 Oscillospiraceae bacterium
GACCTTCTTTAAGGTTTTTTACAAGACTATCCATTGTTTTATCAGGTGCAACTACATCAACAGGCCAGTTGAAGTTGCCGTTTTCGGCTTTTGCAATATAGGCATCGTATACATTGTACGGGCAGGTTTTAAAATGCGGACAGTTTTCATCACAGCGCTGTGTTGCACCTTTTGGGGCAAGCTCGGGCTTGTAGTATTTAAGACTGCCAAAGCTGCTTACCGCCTTGCTGTGCTGGCCTGCAAGCCACAGATAAATATCCATATCGTGACAGCTTTTCTGCAGTATCATAGGGCTGGTTTCGGCGGTATTGCGCCAGTTGCCGCGGACAAAGCTGTGTGCCTGGTGCCAGTAAAGCACGTTTTCGATAGCGTCAATGGCCATTACTTCACCGATTGCACCGCTGTCGATAATTTCCTTCATTTTTCTGTAGAACGGTGTGTATCTCAGAACGTGGCACACCACAACGTTAAGCCCTTTTTTGTTGGCAAGGTCTGCAATTTCGATGCATTCGTTAAGCTCGGGGGAAATTGGTTTTTCCAGCAGCAGATGATATCCTTTTTCCAGAGCAGGCATTGCGTGGCCGTAGTGCTGTCGGTCCATTGTGGCAATAATCATAATATCAGCCACCTTGTCAGCCTGCAGCATTTCCTCGGCGCTGTCAAATTGCATTTCGGGTGCTATGCCGTATTTTTCGCTGAACATCGCCAGCTTTTCAGGGATGATATCTGCCGCAGCAGTAAATTCAATTCTGTCTTCAAGGTGTTTCAGGGCTTCGGCATATGCATTGCCGCGGCTGCCCAGACCGGCAAATGCAATTTTCAGTTTTTTCATATATATATTCTCCTTTGTTGTGAAAATCACAGCAAAACTTTTTTATAATTTTTTAATTGTATTGTTTAAATCTGCTGTTTCAAAAGCTTATTGCGCATATTTAAGCACAATCTGCTCAAGCTGCGGCAGTTTTTGTTCAATGTCTTTTACAAGGGTAATGTGGTTTCGGGTGCGGTCAAGATTGTGGTGAGGATATCCTGTGCGGAAATGCACATCACCGTCAAGATAATCGGCCAGAAATCTCATTCCGCATTCATATGTAATCACAAGTGCACTGACTGCAAGGGTGTCAATTTCTTCCTTTGTCAGAAATGCTTTTGCAACACTCATATATCCTTTTGTATACGCTTCAAAAAGTGAAAGGTCAACCGACAAACTGCCGGAGTCGGCGCTTTGCCTTGTACCCGCAAAACGTATTGCATCACCAAAATCAAAACAGGCTGCCCCAAGGCTTACGGTATCAAAGTCAATTACGCATATCGGTTTGTTGCTTTCGGTATCAAACAGAAGGTTGTTTGGCTTTGCGTCGTTGTGAACAAGGCGCATCGGGATGGTTTTGCTGTTTATTTTGTCCATAATCAGCGAAGCAATGTCTTTGCGGCTTTGGTAAAATTCAATTTCCTTTTCAACCAAAGCTTTTCTGCCTGCCTTGTTGTTTTCGGCTGCTTTTATAAAATCGTTATATCTCACAATAGTGTTGTGATAATCCTTTACAGCAGGGCGAAGGGTATCAACGGGATAATCGCGGAGCACCTGCTGGAAATCGGCAAAGGCAACACCGCAGTAATAAAAATCTTCGGCTGATTCCACTTTCTGATAGGATATGGTGTTTTCCACCATAACATAACAGCGATAAAATTCATCCCCGTATTGTGTATACAGCCTGCCGTCAAGGGTTTTTACCACCGTCATAACACAGCGTGCAGGGTCGTGCCGGGGCAAAAGTTTTTTGCGCA
>JAGBFE010000339.1 GCA_018109965.1 Oscillospiraceae bacterium
AGGCAACAACCAGCCGCATAAAATCCTCAAAACTGTTTGCCAGCGGATAAACATTGCTGTCAGCACAGCTTTCGGGGTTTGAAGCAAAAACCATTTCGCCATATCCCTCGATAAAACAATACAGTATACAGCCTTCGAGCCCTATTGGTCGGCTGTTTAACGGATAGCACCAGTACGGATATAAAAATTCTGTGCTTTCCAGAGCGATGGAAGATGTGTCAATATTTAAATTTTTAAAACTTTCAAATGTGCATCTCATGGTTAATCACTGTTCTTTCTTTTAATCACATATCCCATAATCACCCATACAGCAAAAGTTGCTGCTACAATCAACAAAGTCAAGCCTGCACTTATCATAAGCCGCATATGCAGAGGAACAGCCGTGAGGTGGCCATATTTTTGATATTTGAAATATTCAAGGATACAGTTTGCCACACCGACGCCTATCTCGGCAAAAATGAAAGTTTTTAAAAAATTTCTGATTTTCTGCAGCATAAATCTTCTCCTTTATTCATCCTTTGGCATAAAAATTTCCAATGGCATAGTTCTGTGCGGATACTGCCCTGTCACCTTGTCCTGCTGTGTATAGTCGGCAAGGATAACCTGTTCTGCCCCGTTTGTGTACAGAATTGCAAAACCTATTTTCCCCTGTTTTGCCTTTTCCCGCTGATTTTCAAAAATCTCCATATCAATATTGCTGAGTGCTATGCGTATGTATTTCATACGTTCATCGGCAATATGCAGGCAGTGATACAGTTTGCCTGTGCGGTCAGTGATTATGCGGTCAGTTGCCATCACATCACGCAGCTGTGCTTTGTCCACATTTGGAAGAGTGCCAAAATACTCCAGCATAACAGCAGTGTAGCTGTCCAGTGACGGAGATTGCAGACCAATTTTTTTGCAGTGTTCTCCCATACTGTAAAACAGACTGTATGGTGACATTTTTGTTGAATTTAAAACATATTCCAATGTGTTTGGAAAACGGTTTGAGTTGTAAATGCGTTCCACCGCATCTTCGGCAATGTGCAGTTTTTGCAGGTCAGCATAGCTGATATAGTTGTTGCTGATAACCTGGTAAGGTGCATAGGACCAGTGTTTGTAGCCGTGGATATCCTTTTGCCGTGCCAATGGCGAACCGTTAAGCAGTTTTAAAAATCCAAGCTGTATTACCTCGGCACCTATATCAAAAGCCATATCAAAGCCTTTTGCAAAGCTGTCATAATCTTCGTAAGGCAGGCCTGCAATAAGGTCAATATGCAGATGGATGTTTTTCATCTGTGCAATCTCCTTGAGGTTGTGCACAAGACGTTCAACATTGTGGCGGCGGTCAACGCCTTTTAATGTTTCAGGGTTAAAGGACTGCAGCCCCGCCTCAAACTGAAACAGCCCTTTTGGCATTGTTTTGAGGTAATCCAATGTTGCCTGTGTAAACAGGTCTGCTTCCACCTCGCAGTGGAAAACCACATCTTCAGGAATATTGCCCAGCTGACGCTGTTCAAAAATAAACTCAAAAATCTCTCTTGCACGTTTGTCGTTGCAGTTGAAAGTACGATCCACAAATTTTACCGTCTGCGTGCCGCAGTTTGCAAGCTTAATGATATTCTGCTTTGAAGTATCCATATCAAAAAAACGCAC
>JAGBFE010000340.1 GCA_018109965.1 Oscillospiraceae bacterium
ATAAATTATATATTGCTTGCAGGTTTCTTTGTACCTGTCATTTTGCTGTTCTGGCCTTTTGCAGATTGGAATGGCACCGCAAGCCTTATACTTCGTATTATCCCTGCCATATCAGTTCAGCAGCTGGTATGCAGAACTACAAAAAAAGAATTTATCAGGGCTGTACCTATTGCTTTTTCTGCAGCGGCAGCTTTGTGGGGAACATATTTATATTTCACATCAGAACACTGGATAAATGCAACAGCAGGTGATTTGCTTGCCGATTATGTATCTATGTTCATATGCTGTGCAACTGTTTATGCAGTTTATAAAATAAAAGAAAAAAGATAAGGGGAAAGAATATATGAAAAACACAAATATATGCCCAAAATGCAGCAGTACGGATATTGTTAGAGTGGAAGGTAATGTCGGCGCATACGGCACAGGGAACAATATCTCTGTGGGTCTAACTATATTTTCAAGCGTTAAAGTTCACAGATATATGTGCTGCAGCTGCGGATATTCTGAAGAATGGATTGATAAAGAGGATATCATAAAAGTAAAAAAGAATTATAAATAATATGAAGCCGGGATATTATTATCCCGGCTTTTAACATTTTATATGTACTTTGCATACCATAACAAAAAGGGGGAGTGGCTGTGTATACTGTATATATGATTTTTCTTACGGGTTTTGCATTGTTTGGGTTGTACTGTTTTGTGGATACGTTGTTGTCAATCATTGATTATTCAAAGCAACCGCCAACAGTTACAATATTTTTAAACACACAGGACTACAGGACCTTTAAAAAAATCAAATATGTGGAAAACTGTGTTCCCAATAATTACAGCATTCTATATCCGTTTGAAAATGCCGAAACAGAACAGGAGCAACTGATTATTCTGAACAAATATCTGAAAAATGTACTTAATGTTAACAAACAGTAACATCTTTGTTTTGCTTGTAGCTAAGTGGTAAAAATTGTGATACAATATATTTACCGAAAATAAGAGAGGAAATATTTTGCAGGCTTTAAAACGTATCGAAGGCAATGTGGTACATATCACATTTCAAAGCGAAGAAACAGGTTTTACTGTTCTTGAACTCGAAACCGAAACAGAATACGTAACAGTTGTAGGCGAGATGGCTGGTATAGGTGAAGGACAAAAGCTGGTTGCTTTTGGCGAATATACCAACCACCCGTCTTTTGGTGTGCAGTTCAAAGCGCAAACTGTGGAAATAAGTCTGCCAAGCGATATCAACGCAATATTCACCTATCTTGCAAGCGGTGCAGTAAAAGGTATAGGTATGGTTTTTGCCAAACGTATTGTAGAAAAATTCGGCGAAAACACCTTTGAAATACTGGACAGTTCTCCCGAAAAACTTGCTCAGGTACAAGGCATATCATTGAACAAGGCAAAACAGATTCAGCAGGAATTCAAAAAGATACATGGAGTTCAGGATGCAATTGTTTTTTTGTCAAAATACAATATTCCTGCCCGTGAAGCTGTTATGCTTTACAGCACTCTTGGCCCAAATGCAGTGGAAATAATCACCGAAAACCCATTTGTTCTGTGCGGTGAGCCTTGTTTTTTTGATTTTGAGCGTGCAGATGAAATCGCAAAGCAGCTAAGTATGGAATATGACGACAGCTGCCGTATCACAGGCGGCATTATGTTTGTTTTGCGTCATAATACTCTCAAGGGGCACACCTGCGTGCCGAGAGACAAGCTTATCGAAACTGTCGCTTCATTTATATCTGTTGAACCGGAAAAGGTTGAAAAAAATCTTGAAGACCTTTGTGACAGCGGTCTGCTTGTACAGGAGCAGATTTATGATAAAACCTTTGTTTTCATAGCAGAATTATATATAGCGGAAAGGGTAATTACCCAAAAGCTGACCGAGCTTATGGCAAACAAGGTGGACAACACCGAAAATATTGACAGACTTGTTGACTATCTTGAAAAGATAAATGACATTAAATATGCCGAAAAGCAAAAGGAGGCAATCAGCAAGGTTTACAATTCTTCAGTTTCAATCATTACAGGCGGTCCGGGTACAGGCAAAACAACCCTCGTCAAGGCAATTATAAGTCTTTTTGAAGCACAGGGTTTAAAAATCAGTCTTTGTGCACCAACAGGCAGGGCAGCAAAACGTTTGAGCGATTTGTCCGACCGTCCAGCAAAAACAATTCACAGGCTGCTGGAGGTTATGCCGGGCAGTAAGGACAATCTGCGCTTTGCCCGCAATCAGGACAACCCGTTGCAGTGCCAGGTGCTTATAGTCGATGAGTTTTCAATGGTGGATATTGTTCTGTTTTCACAGCTTATTTCGGCAGTAAAACAAAATTGCCGTGTTGTGCTTGTTGGGGACTCAAACCAGCTGCCTGCAGTCGGGCCAGGCAATATCCTCAACGACCTTATCGAATCGGATATTGTGCCTTGTGCCATGCTGACCGAAATTTTCCGTCAGGCACAGCAAAGCCAGATTGTTGTCAATGCACACAACATTAACAATGGCATTGCGCCCGTTGCCCCGGGTAAAGACAGTGACTTTTTCTTTGTTGATGCTGACGGCGACAGAGCAGAAGAACTGCTGCGGCAGTTTGTCACAACACGATTGCCACAGGCCTATGGCTATGACAGCTATGAGGATATTCAGGTACTGTGTCCGTCCCGAAAAAAACGCGGCGGTACAGCAAATATCAATGTTATGCTCCAAAAAAGTCTCAACCCGCCATCTGCCG
>JAGBFE010000341.1 GCA_018109965.1 Oscillospiraceae bacterium
ATAAAAGTTATGCCGATACACAAAAACACCCTTGCGGTGCTGGCACTCACACCAATTCCACTGCAGCTTGCAGGTTCTTTCACATATGACACATTGGTTATTGCACTGTGCTTTCTTTTTACTGCCTTTGTATTTAAATGTGCATATCAAAAGGAAAAAATGACTGTTAAAGAGGTTGCGGTGCTTGCGGTGCTTGCAGCACTGATTGCTCCGTGTAAAATTGTTTACATCACAATCATTGCGCTGTGCTTCATTATCCCGATAAACAAGTTTAAAAACTTTAAAACTGCAGTTGCATCCTTTGCGGTTATTATCTGCTGTTCAATGGCAATGTGGTTTGCCGCAAATGCCTCCACAGTATTCACAATGCTGGGCATAACACCGCAGCCGCTGTTTGCGCTGAACGCATATGCACAGACAGCTGAAACAGAGGACGGTGCAGAAGCTGAACAGTTGCTCGAAGAAGATACTGCAATGTCATCAGTTGAAGCAGTGACCGAAGCTGCAGACAGTTATACAGAAGAAATACAGTATGATATATACACCGACATTGCACCAAACGGTGACAACCGCAACTATTTTGGCATCGGATATATGATGCGTCATATTCCGCAGACAATCAAACTGGTGCTGAACACAATACAGGAAAACGGAGTGCTGTACATTCAGCAGATTTTTGGCGGCATACTGGGCGAGGTTATCGTTTCGCCTGTAAAAATCAACTGGCTTTACACCATAGCAACAATGTTTGTTGTGTTCCTGTCCACCGTTAAAACACAGGGCACAGAGCTTGTGCACAAGGGAGTGCGCAAATGGTGGTCACTGCTGCTTGCAGTCGGTGCCTGCGGATTGTTCTGCCTTGCCTGCATCACCTGGACACCAATCAACTACACAACAGTGTTTGGTATACAGGGCAGATATTTTTATCCTGTGCTGCCTTTGATTGTGCTGTTCTTTACAAACGACAACATCAGCATTAAAAAGAACATTGACGGTGCATTGCTTTATGCCCTTGCGGTAATCAATGTGCTGGTGATGCTTGACGGTTTCACAATTATGGCAGTCAACACATCAATGATATATAAATAATGATATATAAACATAAAAAAGGACCTGTATGACAAATCAATGTCATTAAGTTAACAAAAGTTATGTCATTCTGAGGCATTTATGCCGAAAAATCTCTCGGTTTAATCAGACAAGGAGATTCTTCGCTGCGCCCAGAATGACATTTTTATTTACAATGTTAAATTATTAAATTGATGCCTTTGTTTCTCGTTTAACTTAATGATATATGACAGATACAAGTCCTTTTTTACCATATTTGATAAAAAAATTAACAAAAAGTGATAAAAAAGCTTGACAAATATAGTGGGGGGGGGGGTACACTTAAAATTGTAAAGGTATCGGATTTATTGGATACTATATAATTTTGAAGAAGGAGACAAAAAATGAACAAATTTTTTAAAAAACTGGCACTTGTGCTTAGTTTTGCAATGGTGTTCACAGCAATGCCAATGAGCGTGTTTGCGGCAACAGCTAATAATGAAACTGATTTGCAGGCGGCATTCAATAATGGTGGTGAAGTGGTTCTTGATGCAAGTTTTTCACTTAACAATACCATAACTGTACCGGCAGGAAAAACAGTTACACTTGATCTTAATGGTAAAACTATAAGTTACACATCTTCTACAGGTGCAGGGGATCAGGCTATCAGAAACGAAGGTATACTTTTAATTAAAGACAGTAGTGTAAATAAAAATGGCAAAATCACATTTGAAAGCACTACACCTTCTGCAAGTTATGGTTATTCTACAAGCACCATTATCAATGTGGGAACATTAACAGTAGAAAGCGGTACAGTTGAAAACACAACTACAGGCGGTGCTTCATATGCTATCGATAATGCCTGGTATACAACAGACGTTGCTTTGACAGTAAGTGGCGGTAAGATAACAGCAAAAGGAATTGCAGTACGTCAGTGCTTGTTTTCAGACAGAGCCCAAAATACAATCAATATTACTGGCGGTGAACTTGAAGGCGGTACTGCTGGTCTTCAACTCCATAACTATCAGACAACAGCCTGTCTGTCAGATATCAATATAAGTGGAGGTAAACTGACTGGCGCATACTCTTTCTATACCACATATTCATCTAGCAATACAGCTACAGGTACTGATATAGAAATCACAGGTGGTACATTTGATGGATATCTTTACCTGTATAACGCTAAAGCAGGCAGTAGCGATTATCCTTTTGCAGTTGCTGTAAAAGGTGGTACTTTTAATGTAGAACCTTACATATACACTACAGATGCGGCTGGCAATGATGTATACCCAAAAGTAATTGCAGGCGGTACATTCGATGTTGAACCAAGTGCAGAAAATATTGTGGACGGTTACGGATCTGTAAGTGAAAATGGCTCCTTTGTTGTTAAAGCGCCTAGTACAGCAGCACCTGAAGCAGAACCAGTAGCAACAACAGGCGCACACGTTTGGGGTTATAACACACAGTATGATGCAGCAGCACACTGGGATTACTGCCATGTTTGCGGTGCACAGAACACACCTGTAGCACACAGCGATGCAAACGGTGACGGCGTATGTGACTGCGGTTGGGTTTTGGCAAACACACCAAACCGTGTTAACCCAAACACAGGTGTTACAGCTGAAATGCTTAAATAATAAGAGCACACATATTTTGATATATAAGGGATTGTCTCCTTTATATTTATAAACTAATCGCACAAAAGGACGGGCTTGCCCGTCCTTTTGTGTTTGTATAAAAATAAAAACAACAGTGAAAGAAGGCATCCCGATAATAAAACATAAATACCCGACAACACACTGCAAGGTGTGCTGTCGGGTACGTTTTTGTCTGTTTTTGCAGAAAAGGTGCTTCTGCAAGGAAAAGACACGCAGTACGATTATTTGGCGGGACGTCGTGGACACCGCTCCCTACACGTTCAGAATGATACTTTATTTTACAATATTTATTTTAAGTTGTTTACAGCAGCTGACTTACCACATACTGTGCCACGGCAAAGCCTGCAATGTTTGGTGCAAATGCACAGCTGCCTGGGGCATTGCGCCCGTTTGCACTGTTCACAGCCTTGCTTTCCGGCGGACGGGTGTAAAAAAGTGCTGTGTGGCCGGTTATGCCGCGTTTTTTAAGCTCCTGTCTCATAACTTTGCTTAATCCGCAGCCGTTGCCTGCAGTTTTTTCCACCTTGTCGATAACAAAGCCTGTGCAG
>JAGBFE010000342.1 GCA_018109965.1 Oscillospiraceae bacterium
TCTGGTTACAGCAAAGGTCAGTGTGCCGACAGCATTGGAAATTACCAATATTGCCCTCAATCTTAAAGGCACGGGGCAAAGCTGCGTTGCTATTGATATGTTGCAAATAAATCTGTATGACGGCAGCTGCAGTCTGTACAAAGCGGGAGCGGCAGCCACAGTGGTATCTGACGCGTATAAAACTGAAATTATGTACCGGGACAGCCTTCCGATCGGGGTTTTGAAAGATATAAAAATAGTTCAGTTTGATTTTATTCTAAACAATGGAGACACTGTTGTACTTGCAAGTGATGGTGTGGATACAGATGAAAGTCTGCAGACAAAAGTCAGACTGACAAAAGACACATTTACACCACAGCAGATTGCTGACAATGCGTTAAAAGATGCAGACAGTACAGATGATGCCACAGTGGCGGTGATAAAGCTTGTGCGCACATAAAAACAACCCCGTCGGACATATACAGTCTGACGGGGTTGAATGTTATAAAACTATTTATAATTGTGCTGTATGCAGCTGTAACAGCTAAAAGTTTTCGCCATTTTCGTAATAATCACACTCTTTAAAAAGGTGAAAACTTATCTGATTGTCTGCAAAGCCCATTTCAGTAAAAATACCATGCAGTAACTGTGCAACCTTGTCCTGTATTTCAGCAGGACGGCTGAACCACCAGACCTGCACAACAGGATAATGGGTAACAGCGCCGTTTTCTGTGAAAAATTTTGAAGGCACAAGGTCAAAGACAAACCAGTCGCTTGGACAGTCACATATCTTTGCAAGCTGCGGTGCAGCTTTAACGCTTAATGCAGCACACTGTTCTTCGCTTATACCTTTAACAATAATCTGTGGCATAAAATACCTCTCTTTTATTCAATTACAGGAAGAATTTTGCTTAATGATTCAGGGTTCATATGGTATGAATCCCAGAAATCTTCAAATACAAGTCCAATGCTTTTTGCATCATAGGAGCCATAAATTTCAAGACCGTATTTTTCTGCAAGGCTGCGGCAATATGGTTCAACCTCAAAATATGCAGGATGTTCACTTACCCTTGCCTGTGCAACGCTGTAAAAATATTCGTGGTATGGCGGCAGATAAAGAATAACCCTTATGCCTTTGTTTTGCAGGTATTCAATAAAAGCTTCCAGCTGTTGTGTAAAAACAGGGTCAAGCTGGTTGAAATCTGCCATATTCATCAAAGGAGCACCAACATAGGTTTCTTCAATCAGAGACTGATTTATCTGGTCAGCAGTTCTGTTTCGGTACGCAACGTCATATACAATGGAACCGTCAGAACATTTTACAACCTCATTCTGACTGTAAAGATCACCGTCAACAACTTCCGGCATTATTTCACCGGAAGTATCACGCAGATAGTATTTTATTGCGGCCTGAAAATAGCTTGGAGAAACCAAAGCCTTGTATTTTTCTTTGTCGGTAGCATCATCTGTGGTATAGGTGTATTCACTAAAGCCGAGTTCTTCGTTCATAAACTGATAGTACAGCTGTTTGTCACTTCTTTTGTCAATGGCTTCTTCGCTGGAGTTGAACAGCCAGGCATCAAGGCTTAAAACCATTGTTTCCGGTTCTTTACCTTCCTTTGCAAATATGTAATAGGAGGTAAAAAAGTCGTATCTGTCAGCACCTACATTGCCTGCGTTGTAAAAGGTCTTGTCGGGACAAAGGATATCACTTGTTATTGTCATACTGCGGCTGGAGCCATTTACAATTACCTGTGGAGCATATGGAACATTTTTTGCATAAACTTCGTTCAGTTTTCTGCCGTCAAGGCGTTCATAACCTTTTATAGCATTGCCTTCCAGCATATATTCGCTGGCGGTTCGTTCAAAGCCTGCCCCGAAAAACAATCCTGACGGATCAATGCGGTAGTTGCAGAAAACCATAAATGCAAAAATCGGAACAAATATGAGCAATTTTACGGAGAGTTTCAACAAATCTTTTAAACTTTTCATAACAACCCTCCCTAAAAGTCAAAGTATACAAACGGACTTTTGCCAAAGTTGCCGTAGAATAAAATCAAAAGAATAACTGCGTAGTAGAAAATCCAGCGGATTGGTGATTTCTGCTTGCAGATTTTCTGGCTCAGTTCGCCTTTGCCTTCCCACAGTTCTGCCGCCAGCATAAATACAATGCTGCACACAAGTGCAATACCTTTATTGGTGAAGAAGGTGAGACCTTCCAGCTGGCTTACAAAATATCCGCCTGTAAACCACTGTCCAATATCGCTGAACAGATGTGTGGCAATATATGTTGCATCAGCAATTGTATTGGCGCGGAAGAAAATGTAGCTGAAAGTTACCAAGCCAAACACCCACAGCACCTTGCCCCAGTATTTGAGCGGTTTTGGGTGCTTGTCAGGTTTTTTGTAGTAACGGCGCATAAGTTCTTCGATGGTGCGGAACACTGCGTGCAGCACGCCCCACATAATAAATGTCCAGGCACTGCCGTGCCACAGACCGCTCACAAGGAACACAATCCACACGCCTGCGATAACAGGGGGATTTGTAAAACCAAAGCGGCGCAGAGGATTTGTCCACACAAACGGCATAAATATATAGTCCTGGAACCATGTGGAAAGACTGATATGCCATCTTGACCAGAACTGGCTGAAGGATGTTGAGAAATAAGGCTTGTTAAAGTTGCGCATAAGTTTGAAACCAAGCACCTTTGCACAGCCAATGGCAATGTCGGAATAACCTGCAAAGTCACAGTAAACCTGGAATGAGAACAGCACAGTGGCAATTATCATCTGCAGACCTGTATAGTTTGCAGGTGTTGTGTACACCAATGTTACAAAGGTTGCAACACCGTCGGCAATAACCATTTTTTTGAAAAAACCCCACGCCATAAGCACAAGACCTTCTCTCACACGGTTATATTCAAATTTGTGGTTTTCCCTGAACTGCGGCAAAAGATTTTTGCTGCGTTCAATAGGTCCGGCAACAAGCTGTGGAAAAAAGGAAACAAACAAAGCATATGTGACAAAACTTTTTTCACGCTTGACATTGCCAAGATAAACATCAATGGCATAGCCAAGAGCCTGAAAGGTATAAAAGGAAATACCAACAGGAAGCAGCAGGTCAAACACAGGCATATTTACTTCGATGCCTATTTTGCCAAACAGCCAGGTGACATTTTCGCTGAAAAAGCCGTAATATTTGAACAAAAACAAAATTGCAAGGTTGATGCAAAGGCTCAGTACAAGGCTGGCTTTTTTTGCGGCCTGTATTTTAGCCTTATCAATTGCAATGGAGCATAAAAAGGTTGTTACTGTACTTAACAGAATAAGCAGCGCATAGGCAGGCTGCCAGCACATATAAAAATAGTAGCTGGTTACAAGTAACCAAAAATTCTTGAGTTTTTTTGGAATAACAAAGTATACCAAAGTAACTACAGGAAA
>JAGBFE010000343.1 GCA_018109965.1 Oscillospiraceae bacterium
ACACCGTCCGCTATGCTGCAAAAATGGCTCAGGAAAACGGCTGGCAGCTTGTACAGGACACAAGCTGGGAAAATTATGAGCAGATACCTCAATGGATTGTGCAGGGATATTCCACAATGGCAAGGGAAGCCTGTGACAGCCTTGAAAATGCAGGTTTAAAACCAACCCACGTTTTTCTGCAGGCAGGTGTGGGCGCAATGGCGGGCGGTGTGCTTGGTTACATTGCAAACCGATATGATAATGCAAAACCGTATTTTGCGGTTGTTGAGCCCGAAAACATTGCCTGTGTGTATCATTCCGCAAAGATAAACGACGGTGCACCGCACGCTGCAGCAGTACAGAAAGACACCATTATGGCAGGTCTCAACTGCGGTGAACCCTGCCCGCTCACCTGGACAATACTGCGGGATTTTGCCGGTTTTTACATCACCTGCCCCGACAGCATTACCGAAAAAGGTATGCGTCTGCTGGCAAAGCCTTTTGGCAATGATGCGGCAGTCATTTCGGGCGAAAGCGGTGCGGTGACCACAGGGCTGATAAATGAAATATGCAGTAATGCAGAGTACAGACAGCTGAAAGAGCTGCTTGAGATTGATGAAAACTCGGTGATTCTGTGCTTCAGCACCGAGGGGGACACCGACCCTGTAAACTACCAAAAAATTGTTTACGGCGAATAAAATATCTGTCATAAAACAATAAAACCGCCCCTTAAAATCATAGGAGCGGTTTTATCTTGTTTATGGTATGCTGCTGGCAATACTGCATCAGTCAGCGTTTTTCATAGAAAATGTAATCTCTAAAGAATCTTTTTCACCGTCAAAATAGAACAGCAAAAATACAAAAGGACTGGCTTTTTTGTAGTCTGTGTTGCACACAACAGCCGAATAGCTGAATTTGTAATCAGCGCTGCCTTCGGGGTCGTTTTCCCAGGCAACCTTCCACATATCAACATCACCCTGACTGCGCTGGTCTGTCAGTGTGCCTTTAAAGGTGTTGCCGTCACATAAAAATTCAATCGCCTTGTTTTCGGCATCAAAAACAAGAGTGCAGCTTTCGGCATCAACAGTCACATCATCAAGCTTCTGGCCGCCCCAGATGGATGCGGTGAATTCGTTGAGTGTATAGTTGTAAACATTGCTTTTTTTGCCGCAGCCACATAAAAATGTAAAACACAGAACAGCTGCAAGCACAAAGCTTAAAAATTTTTTCATATATATTCTCCATAAGATAGTTTTATTGACTGCACAAAAGTATAGCACATATTTTTATCCCTTTCAACAAGCACAAAAATGCAGCAGTTTTTTTGTGACAAAATCATATTGATTGCAATCTGAACTTAATATAATATATTATAACAAAGCAGTACGGGAGGTATTGTATGAAAAGAATTTTCAAAATGCTGGCAGCTGTCACAGCCTTTGCAACTGTTGCCATAACACTGACAGCCTGCGGCAATGCACCTGCAGACCCAACTATACCACAGGTGGAAAAAGCAATCCGTATCAATGCAACCGATGTGGAAATCTATTTTGCTGACGGTTACACAGGCACAGAAACGCCTGATGTAACACAGTTTGAAATAAAAGATGACAAAGGCAATGCAGTTGAACTCAGCCAGGGCTACGGTTACGGCGGGGGAGTGTTCTTTGACAATATGCTCACTTTGCGTCTGGCACAGAATTTTGCCGAAGATGATACAGCACAGGAGCTTAAACTCATATACAACGGCAAAAAATATAAAGTGCCTTATGATGCGTATTACAAATACAGCACCGTTGCAGAATGCGGTGTAACAATAAAAGGCGGCCGCACACTTATCCAGCCGGACAAAACCCTGAAAAGAGCAGCCGAAATGGTTGACGTGCTGCTGAGCGAAAGTCAGTACCTTGCGGACAAAATGGTGGAATCGGGCTGCTTCCTTGCAGTTTACGGACCTGATGAACACGCTTATTACATTCCTGAGCACCGCACAAGCTATGATGAAAGCATGCTTTATGTAGAAGGTTTTGGCGGCACAACCTGTTCCATTACCGAAGCAAATGTATGGCACTGGCTGGAAAGCACACAGGACAAACCGCGACAGGACTACTTTACAAAGTATTGGGACGAAAACATCCTTGCACACGAATTTTCCCACGGGATAAAAATTTCGGGCATGGATATCCTCAGTGACCAGAGCCTTGCAAACGAATTTCAGATGCTTTACCGCCACGCCAAGACAGCGGGACTGTGGCCAAATTCCTATGCTATCTCCAATTCGGACGAATTTTTTGCCACAATGTCAACAATATGGTTCAATGTAATGAACGAATCGGGCCGTGATGACTATTGGGACGGTGTGCGCGGACCAATCAATACCCGCGATGAGTTGTACAACTACGATATCGACACATACCGTTTCTTTTCAAAAATCTACCCGTTCACAACCCTTGGCGAAAACTGGGATGATGTTGCGGACAAATACAAAATATCTGACCTTGCAACGGAACAGGCGGTTGACCTGAAGGATGAATATACCTTTAAATATCCTGCCGAAGCAGTGACAGCGGCAAGCGGCATAAACTATACCGACGAATTCAAAATAGTTTACAATCAGTCAGGTCACGTTATAGATGCAAATGCAACAAGTTCAGGCATGGGACTTTGGTGGGACTATGTGACAGCCTATTTTGACACAGCAGGCCCTGCAAAATATACCTTTGAACAGGTTGAACCGGAAAAACAGCAAAACGGCAGCACCGTTTACACAGTAAAAATCAAAAATGCTGCCAACGGATACGTGGAGGCTGTTAACGGCAAGCTGATTACACACAGCAAATCCCCAACAGTATTTACAATAACTGTGGACAGTGACGGAATGGCTGAAATATCCTGCGCGGACGGCAACCTTTACATCACCGAAACTGCCGCTGACGGCACAATAGTAAAGGTCGGCACTTCACAGCCAAGCGGTCAGTGGCGCGTGGTTGCGTTGGTTCAGCCTAAAAATATTGTGTTTGTTCACGATGCAACAGCCGATGGAAGAAGCGAGGGCACAACAGCCCCTGCAGGCAGCGAGGTTGTGATTAAAGCCGCAGTGCCGGAGGGCA
>JAGBFE010000344.1 GCA_018109965.1 Oscillospiraceae bacterium
CCGTCAAAGGTATTGTTGACAATGCGGTGAGACTGATATTTTTCCACCTGCTCACGCGTTACAAGGGCGGTGACAGTGCCGTTTTCGTTTTTGAGAAAACCTTTTTCTGCCATACGCTTGATGATTGTGTAGGTTGTGGACTTTTTCCAGTCAAGCACTGCTTTGCACTGTTCAACAAGTTCAGAGGAAGAAATATCATTATTTTCCCAGATTATCTTCATAAAGCGGTATTCGCTTTCGGTCATTTTGTAATCGTACATATGGAGCTCCTTTCAGAAAGTCTACAGGTGTAGACCTCTTTACAGTTACAAGTCTACACTTGTCGACCACAAAAGTCAATCGTTTTAATAATTTGTTTACAATTTTTGCACAAATAAAAAGAGCGGATAATCCTTATATCATTAAGATAAGTGAACCACAAAACTTTTATCCTGATATAATAAAATGTCATTCTGAGTATGGCGAACAATCCCCTTGTTTAACTAAACCGAGAGATTTTTCGTCACTTGCGTTCCTCAGAATGACATATTGTTTTATCTGTTATCTGTATTTTATTTTCCCAACTGCCAGAGCGCCACTGCGCTTGCGGCGGCAACATTGAGGGAATCCACCCCGTGTGACATTGGGATTTTCACGGTGTAATCGCAGTTCTCAATTGTGCTGTCGGCAAGGCCGTCCCCCTCTGTGCCAAGGATAATGGCAAGTTTTTGTTCCGCCATAAGCTGCGGATTGTCGATATCCAAAGTATCCTCTTTCAGTGCCATTGCAACGGTTTTAAAGCCAAGTGCTTTGAGCTGTCCCTGCCAGTCATCATCCACAAAGGTCCACGGAATCTGAAACACCGTGCCCATGCTTACCCTTGCAGCACGGCGGTAAAGCGGGTCGCTGCAGCCGTTTGTCAGCAGCACAGCATCCATATTAAGTGCCGCTGCATTGCGGAAAATTGCCTCTACATTTGTAGGGTTCATAACTCTGTCCAGCACAACAACACGGCGCATATTTTTGCACACATCGGCAATGTGCGGCAAAGTTTTGCGACGCATGCAGGCAAGCATACCGCGGGTGAGCTCAAAACCGGTAAGCTGTTTAAGCACTTCAAAGGGTGCGGTGTATACAGGAACACCTGTGCAGCGTTCTATGATTTCCTTTGCCTGTGTGTCAATGTGTTTGTCTTCCACAAGAAAGGATACCGCCTTGTGCCCCGCATTGAGGGCACGTTCAATCACCTTGGGGCTTTCGGCAATAAAAAGGCCTGTGGCGGGCTCGTAATAATGCAGCAGCTGCTTTTCGCTGAGTCGTGCATACACATCCAGCTGCGGCGATGAAAAATCGGTTATATTTATAATGTCGGACATAATGACTCCTTGGGTATTATACCTTAATATAGCTGCGTGGCCGAATGGCATCACGCGCTTTCTTCTATGGGGGTGACAGCAAATTTTTAAGCCTGTCGTTAAAAATTTGCATCAAGAGGGTCCCCCTTCGAGGGGAATGTCACGAAGTGACAAGGGGTGTGCCGTCTGCGGCGAGCAAATAATCCCCCTATGAAAGAAAAATCTCCATAAAAACAAAAAATCCCAGTCGTTCGACTGAGATTTTTCTGGTGCACCATCAGGGACTCGA
>JAGBFE010000345.1 GCA_018109965.1 Oscillospiraceae bacterium
ATCAAACTGAACTATTTTTATATCTTTCAAAACTCCTATGGGCAGACTGTCCCGATACATAATTTCAGTTTTATACGCGTCAGATACCACCGAGGCTGCCGCTCCCGCTTTGTACATACTGCAGCTGCCGTCATACAGGTTTATCTGCAGTATGTCAATTGCAACGCAGCTTTGCCCCGTGCCTTTCAGATTGAGGGCAATATTGGTAATCTCCAATGCTGTCGGCACACTGACCTTTGCTGTAACCAGACTTTTTATCATCACTGCTGCAGTTTTGGCCTCTGCCTGTGCAACACTGCCTGTCCCCATTCCGTCTGCAAGCACAGCAAACGCACATTCTTCGGTAACAAAATAATCCCACACGTCTCCGCAATAAACCTGTCTGCTTATGCTCTTAACCCCATATTCTGCAGTAAACATTGGTACAGCACTGAATGTGTAAATCATATTTTTCCCATCTGATTCCTTTGCTGACAGACTGAATTTTGTCCCATAAATATTTTCAAGTCTGGATTTGAAATGATAGCTTTCGCTGCTGTCAAAGCCATCTTTCATACTGACAATACATCTGTCCCTGTTCTGATAGCAGATACAGTAGTTTATTTTTTTATCCATTGCGGACAAAAAGCTGTTTGCCCTGTGTGTAAAAGCAGTGTTTGCCACACCGCTGAGACTGCTTTGATAGGATATTTCCTGCAGCACACTTGCCATAGACAAAAACTGATTTTGTAGTATACGCTGATTGTGACGTCCCTGCGAATGGATAAGTTTTTGTGTGGAGAGCAATCTGCTGTGTTTTTCAAAGCTTTCACAAAGCTGCTGAGTTTTGTCACACTGATTCATAAAACGGCTTTCAAAAAACGGGGTGCCGCCATTTTGCAGTATATGTGCATACCTGGAAAACTGCTTTTGCGTATCTGAATAGTTCTGCTGCCAGCATTGTGTATTGTTTTTGCATCTGCGGCATACTTCGCTGCTGACTGCATCCTCAAGGCAGTTCGGAATATAATCCTTGTTTACCAGATTGGAAATATCTATTATTGTATGCCCCAGAAAGCGAAAGCTGCGGTTGAGTTTTTCAAGGTTATGTTTAAGCTGAATATACTCATTTTCTCCTATACAATCATCGTTTGTATTCGAATATTTATTTTCTGTTTTAAACAGCTTTGACAGGATAAAATACCCGACAGCCGAAACCGACGCAGACGATACAAAAACCGTGCTGTTGAACTGTGTGCTGCACAAAGCAGCAACAACAGCCGATGCCAACAGATATCCTGCATATCCTTTGGCGCCTTTTGGCAAAAAGAACAACCCTGCACAGAAAATTGCACTGTAGCCTGCAATAAAAAATGCCGCCATATTGTTCCGGCACAAAATCATCACCATAACAAACATTGCCGAAAAGGAAATTGTAAAATTATGCTTTACTCCATAAAAACAGCCTGCACACAATAAAAATGCAACTGAAAACTGAACACCCCACACCTGCACACCATCAAGTGCCAAAGCTGTGACGGCAAGTGCAGCCGCTGCTTCAAAAATGTTTTCCCCGCTGCTGCATTCCTCATTAAACTTTAGCAGCTGAAATCCGTTTTTAACATTTTTCGGCAATACAATCAGTGCCGCAGTTTCAAGTATCAGCAGCACCCAATGGGCAGTTTCAAAACCAAAGCTGAGCATATATGCTTTGGTGGCGGCAAATGTGAACACTGCAGGATACGCCGCCTTCAGCTTGTGATTTTCCAACAGATAATCAGCAACAAGATAAATAAAAACAAAAGCTATGTATGGTATGTAGAATGCCGTTGCTGTAACGGTGGATACAAAATACAACACCGAAGCCGCCGCACAAATACATTTTGTGCTTCTGTATTTTGCAGTTTGTAAAAATATGAGTGCAACAGCAGACATAGGCATATCGGCAAAAGATGAAAAAAGCGATAATATACACAATAATATGACCCATTTTTCTTTTACGAGTTCGCTTGCTCTGTTAAGTCTAATTTTTATCTTATAAAAAGGCTTTGTGTTTTTTTGCCCTGTTTTTATCATATTGCTCAAATCTCCCGCATATAATATAAGGTTATCTCACCCTGCATTATAAAAAGGAGCATGCAAAAAAGCTGTCGAACAACATTTGTCGACAGCTTTTTACTACTTTTTGTATAATTTTATAAATTATTTACTTTTTGTTGTTTTGAATGATATCAATACTGCAAGCACAATCATTGGCACCATTGCAACTATGCCAATAGGTGCAGGACCAAGTATCTGCTGGTCAGCATATTCCATATTGAGCAACATAAGTGGTGCTGTTGCTATTGCATTGAATGCTCCGTGTGCAATGGACGGCGCCCATATACTGTTTGTTTTTTCGTAGGTCCAGTCAAGCAGAATACCCATAACAACGCAGCACAGACAAAACATTGCCATACCAACAAACGGTGCACCCCAGTACACAAGGCCGTATTCATACCCTGCAAGCACCATAACCGGCCAATGCCAAGCACCCCAGATGATACCACCGACAACTCGGCCTTTGGTTGTTCCGTATTTATCTTTAAGCATTGGATACATCACACCACGCCAGCCTGCTTCCTCACCTACGGCAAACAGCATATTGATAAGCGGTGCATAGCTTATCGCCTGTACAGCTGTAACTGCCATAAACAGCATAGGTGTGAGACCTGCACTGCTGAGCTGCTGAGCCATCTCCTCGCCATATTGGGCAATCATATATGAACCCGACAAATCAAGGCGACCGGGCATAATGATATAAAACAGCGCTGCACCACTCAATGTTATCACAGCAGGCATAAACCAGCAAAGCAAATAATATTTAAAATTCTTTTTAACATATGGTTTCCAGCCGATATTTTTAATATCCGCTTTTGCAATCAGGGCTGCAAGCAGAGGTGCAAACATTGCAATGCTCAATATGGGGGAAAACAGCATCATTTTTCCCTGTAAAGCAAAAACGCTTGCAACAACCTGCAGTACCCAGCCAATTGCAAATGTAAAAATAATATAAACTGAAAATCTTTTCTTTTCGAATATCATAACTATTCTCCACTCCCGTTACTATATTTTCTGTATCTGAGATATGAATAAACATTTATTACAATAAAGCTTCCCAGCAGCATAATTATTGTAACTGCTGCCATTATATTTTCCGGTGCGAACAGTGCCGAAAGCAGCATTACAATACCTGCTGCAGCAAACAGTTTTCCGCCAAAACGGTGTGTATCGTTCCACACCCTTTCATCTGCATAGGTCCACATATTTTTAATGCCCATTGTGTAGGTCTGTTTGCATTTTGGCAGATAGTTGCCAATGAAAATCATCAGCAGAGAAATGGCAATCATTCCTATTTTTATAACATCAAAGCGGTGTGCATCTTCTGCCGTAAATATCACCAGTTCAAGCATTCCCGAAAGGAAAACCACCATTATAATTCTGAACCCTGCATAAAATCCGTCAACCTTGCTGTAGTTTTTGCCCCTTGGGTCAATTTTAGGAATTATAAAAAATCCCGGAAACAGCAGAGCATTGATTATCCACAGCTGCCAGATTGTGCTTTTGGGGCCATATGTCACATTGCCGTTTGTTCCCCAGTTGGTAACCACCTGCTGTGGCAGTGACGGATAGATTATAACAAGCTG
>JAGBFE010000346.1 GCA_018109965.1 Oscillospiraceae bacterium
AGGGTGGCGTCAAAATATACCAGATCAAAGGTTAGGAAAGCATTACCGGCGGATTTTGCCTATGTGATCGAGGAGCTGATCACAGAAAAGGAGGAAATCCAGGATAAGGAAGCTTATTATAATGAGATCATTCATACGATCATCCGGATCGGAAGGGCACCGCAGTTTATTATTGCGCTGAGTCAGCTGATTCAGCGTCTGGTAATCGATCATCTTCATATTGTAGGGGATATTTTTGACCGAGGTGAACGCCCTGACATTATTCTTGACAGGCTTATGGAACATCACTCGGTTGATATTCAGTGGGGCAACCACGATGTTTTGTGGATGTGCGGTGCAACAGGCAATCCCCTTGGTGTTGCCAGCGTTGTGCGCATCTGTGCGGCCTATAATAACCTTGAAGTATTGGAAACAGGCTATGGCATCAATCTGCGTCCTCTTGCAATTTTTGCCGAAAAAACCTATGATGACTGCCCTGTATTTATGCCAAGAGGTGTAAACCCAGAAGATGAAGATGCAAAACTTGTTGCAAAAATCCACAAGGCAATTTCCGTTATTATGTACAAACTGCAGTGTCAGGTTATCAGCCGCAACCCTTGCTTCTTTATGGAAGACCGCTGCCATCTGATGCACATTGACTACAACGACGGCACAGTTGAAATCAAAGGGGAAAAACACCCGCTTATGGACAGCGTGTTCCCTACAATCGACCCTGCTGACCCTGCCCGTCTCACCGACGAAGAACAGCAGCTGGTGACAAAGCTGTCCCGCAACTTTATCGAATGCGAAAAACTGCAAAAGCACATCAAGTTCCTTTATGCAAAAGGTTCTGCATATAAAATCGAAAACGGAATGCTTATGTTCCACGGTGCAATTCCGCTTAACGAAGACGGCTCCTTCCGCGAAATTTTCTTTGGCGGCAAAGGCTACAAAGGCAAAGCACTTATGGACTACTGCGACAAAATGGCACGCGTGGCTTATTTTGGAGTTGACGGTACATACGAAAAACAGCTTGGTCAGGACCTTTTGTGGTATCTCTGGTGCGGCAAAAACAGCCCAATGTTCGGCCGCAGCAATATGGCAACCTTTGAACATGCGTTGCTGGAAAATCCACTGCTTTCAATTGAACGCAAAGACCCATACTATATACACTGGGAAGATGACGCTGTTGTCGAAAGAATTCTTGCGGAATTCGGACTTTACGGACCAATGTGCCGCATCATCAACGGTCATGTGCCGGTAAAGAGCAAAAACGGCGAAAGCCCTCTCAAGGCAAACGGCAAGGTTGTTGTTATCGACGGCGGCTTCTGCCACGCTTACCACAGCCGCACAGGCATCGCAGGCTATACAATGGTTTATTCATCTCGCGGTTTGTCTCTCCGTGTTCACGAGCCGTTTGAAAGTGTGGAAAAGGTTATCAAGGAAAACAGTGACATCAAAAACAAGGTCGATGTATTTGAAACAATGAAAAACCGTATGCTTATCGGCGATACCGACCAGGGTAAAAGTGTAAGAAATATGATAAGTGACCTTAAACTGTTGATACAGGCTTATCAGTTGGGTATAATAAAGGAAGACAAAAACTAAAAAAGGATTTTATCAATATGAAAAAAATCACAAAAGCGGCGTATCTGATTGCTACAATATTTTTTGTGGTAAATGCAGTCAATGTACGTCTGAACCTTAACCCGCTTTATCCAAGCACAGCATTTTTTTACTGTATAATGATTACCGCCTATGTGGCAATCTGGGTTATCAACAAAGCAGGAAAATTTATATTTACAAAACTGGAAAACGGTTCTGTTTCGGTGGACTTTGAGCGCAAGGCACCGTTCCCAAAAGCACCTATCATAATTGCAGTTGCAGCATGGGTGCTGTATGGTGCAGTCACAGTCGGCTCAAGTGTAATTTTTAATGTTTC
>JAGBFE010000347.1 GCA_018109965.1 Oscillospiraceae bacterium
TATTACTTGGCGTTCCAAATAAGAAAGCATACACAATAGGAGGTTACAAATATGAAAGTAAAGCCATCCGTTAAACCAATGTGCGAAAAATGCAAGGTTATCAAACGCAAAGGCAAAGTTATGGTAATCTGCGTAAATCCAAAACACAAACAGCGTCAGGGTTAATCTGACGGTTATTTAAGCAGGAGGTAAGATATATGGCTCGTATATCAGGTGTTGACCTGCCAAGAGAAAAACGTGTAGAAATCGGCCTTACCGATATTTACGGTATCGGTCTCTCCACATCTCAGAAACTTCTCGCGGCAGCTGGTGTAAGCCCAGACACAAGAGTAAAAGACCTTACAGATGATGAAGTACAGGCAATCAGAGATCAGATTGATGCTCAGCAGGTTGTTGTAGAAGGCGATCTTCGCAGACAGACAGCTCTCGACATCAAGAGACTGATCGAAATCGGCTGCTACAGAGGTGTAAGACATCGTAAAGGTCTGCCAGTTCGTGGTCAGAGAACAAAAACAAACGCCAGAACACGTAAAGGCGCTAAGAAAACAGTAGCAAACAAAAAGAAATAATTTAGGAGGCTAAATAGCAATGGCAGTTAAAAAGACAGCTTCTCGTAAGAGAATTGTGCGCAAGAACATTGAACGCGGCCAGGCACATATTCAGTCTACATTTAACAACACAATTGTTACAATCACAGACATGCAGGGCAACGCAATTTCTTGGGCAAGTGCAGGTGGCCTCGGTTTCAGAGGTTCAAGACAGGCAACTCCTTACGCTGCACAGATGGTTAGCGAAACAGCAGCAAAAGCAGCAATGGAACACGGCCTTAAAACCGTTGAAGTATATGTAAAAGGTCCTGGCCAGGGTAGAGAATCTGCAATCAGAGCTCTTCAGGCAGCAGGCTTAGAGGTAAATATGATCAAGGACGTTACCCCTATCCCACACAACGGTTGTCGTCCACCAAAAAGAAGACGCGTTTAATTAATAGGAGGAATTACAATGGCAAGATATACAGGCGCAGTTTGTCGTCAGTGCCGCAGAGAAGGTCAGAAACTTTTCCTGAAAGGCGAAAGATGCTACTCTGATAAATGTGCACTTGCAAGAAGAAACTTCGCACCTGGTCAGCATGGTCAGGCAAGAAAAAAATCTTCTGAATACGGCATCCAGATGAGAGCTAAACAGAAAGCAAAAAGATACTACGGTGTTCTTGAAAGCCAGTTCGCCAAATACTTTGAAATGGCTGAAAACAGAACAGGTATGGCAGGCGAAAATCTGCTTAAGATCCTTGAAAGCAGACTGGACAACGTTGTTTACCGCGCAGGCTTCGGTATGAGCCGTCGTCAGGCTAGACAGCTTGTTTTACATCGTCATTTCACAGTAAACGGTGAAAGAGTAAATATTCCATCATACCTCGTTAAACCAGGTGATGTTATTGCAGTTCACGGCTCAGCATGTGACAAAATCAAAGAAAATGTTGAACTCAACAGCGCAAGACCAGTTCCAATGTGGATGTCTTTCGATGCAAACGATATGAAAGTTACTTTCAACCGTCTGCCAGAAAGAAGCGAAATCGATCTTGATGTTGAAGAACAGCTCATCGTTGAACTTTACTCAAAATAACCCACCCCACGCATGGGAATGCAATTATAAAAGCAGCCTTAGTTTTATAATAGTAGGAGGGTTTACAAATGATAGAAATCGAAAAACCAAGAATAGAAACAGCGGTTTTATCCGAAAATGGACAGTACGGCAAATTTGTTGTTGAACCTCTGGAAAGAGGTTTCGGCATCACACTTGGTAACTCACTGAGAAGAGTTCTTCTCTCATCTCTGCCAGGCGTTGCTGTTACAAGCATTAAAATTGACGGCGTTCTCCATGAATTCACATTCATCAACGGCGTTAAAGAAGATGTTACAGACATCGTTCTGAATGTTAAAGGTATCACAGCAAAACTTTTCTGTGACGAAGCAAAAACTGTTCGCATCAATGCAGTAGGTCCTTGCGAAGTTACAGCCGGTTCCATCGAAACAGATGCAGAAATCGAAATCCTGAACCCAGACCACCACATCGCTACACTGAGTGAAGGTGCTAAACTGGTTATGGAACTGACATTTGACAGAGGCCGCGGTTACGTTCCTGGTGATAAAAACA
>JAGBFE010000348.1 GCA_018109965.1 Oscillospiraceae bacterium
CTTTGTGAAGTGAAAATGAATGACAGCTATCTCAGCCTTTTTATGCTTGGCATATTCTGTAATATTATGATTTATATTTCGGTTGAGGGTTACAACAAAATTCAGTACGAAATGGGCAAATACATTTCACTGTTCTTTGGTGTTATGGTGTTTATTCTTTCGGGCTTTGAGCACAGTATTGCCGACATGTTCTATTTCTGGGCAGCAGGCAACTGGAGTGTGGACAGTGTTATCCGTCTGATTGTTATCACCCTTGGCAATGCTGTTGGCGGCATCGCTTTTGCTGAAACAAAAAGGTATATATGTGAAAAATAGTAACAGAATATATGAAATAAGCTTTTGTCTGAAAAACCACCGACATATGCTGTCGGTGGTTTTGATTTTAATACATTGTGTTTCAGGCAACTGTTTTTCAGGCAATTGTGCCTTGCAAAACATTGATTTGCAATTGAAATATCTGCAACAGACTGCAGAACATATATAATATAAATTTGATGAGCTCTTATGGTAAATATTTTTAATATATAATTATTATGACATAATGTATGAAAAACTTGAAAAAGAAAATAGTTTTGTTTATAATGTAAAATAGAATTATTGTTTATTGTTTTATGTGATTTAAAAGGAGATGACGATATGAATGCTGTATATGAAAAGCTTATGAGATGCTATGGAAGTGTAAAGGAAAAAATTGACTTTGTTCCTGAAATTGCACTTGTATTGGGTTCCGGTCTTGGTGACTATGGTGACAGTATAGATATTGTTGCCACTCTGGATTATCACGATATTGAAGGTTTCCCTGTTTCTACAGTGGCAGGTCATAAAGGCCGTTTTATTTTTGGCTATGTCAACAGTGTGCCTGTTGTCTGTATGCAGGGGCGTGTACATTATTACGAAGGTTATCCAATCACAGATGTTGTGCTTCCGACACGCCTTATGAAGCTGATGGGGGCAAAGGTCCTGTTCCTCACAAACGCTGCAGGCGGACTTAATTTTGATTTTGCACCTGGAGATTTTATGCTTATAACAGACCATATTATGAACTTTGTTCCGTCTCCGCTTATCGGTGAAAATATTGATCAGCTGGGCACAAGATTCCCTGATATGAGCGATGTTTACAAAAAAGACCTGCAGGATATCATTAAAAAATCTGCATCGGATCTTGGAATAAAGCTTCAGCAGGGTGTTTACATCCAGCTTACAGGTCCTAACTTTGAAACTCCTGCAGAGGTTAGAATGTGCCGCACACTTGGTGCAGACGCTGCAGGTATGTCTACAGCAGCAGAAGCAGTTGCAGCAAATCATATGGGAATGAAAGTTTGCGGTATCTCCTGCATTTCAAACCTTGGCTGTGGTATGACAGATACACCGCTTACACATGAGGAAGTAAGCGAAACTGCCGACCGTGTTGCAGGCCAGTTCAAACAGCTCGTAACAGAAAGCATTGTTAATATTCACAAAGCACTTAATGCATAAGGTGATTATATGAAAGCTTTATATTTTGACGGTACAAAGCCGGTTTATATGGAGGATTATCCAAAACCAGCAGCATCAGCAGGGCACAGTCTTATAAAAGTGCTTATGAGTGCTGTGTGCAATACCGACCGAGAAGTTATAAAAGGCTATCGCCCTGATTTCAGAGGGATACTTGGTCACGAATTTGTTGGTGTTGTTGAAGATTCTGATGATAAAAGCCTTATAGGAAAAAGAGTTGTGGGGGAACTTAACGAAGGCTGCGGTGACTGCATTTACTGCAATACAAACCGCGAAAAACATTGTCTTACCCGCAAGGTTATAGGTATGGAAGGCCTGGACGGAACATTCGGCGAATATTTTGTGCTTGCAAATCATCTTATTCATCCTATTCCGGACAGCCTGCCGACAGAAAAGGCAATTTATACCGAACCTCTGGCAGCGGCACTGGAAATTCCTGATATGCTGCACATACGCCCAAGCACATCTGTTGCGGTTATCGGCGACGGACGTCTTGCACTTATGATTGCACAGGTAATTGCGCTGACAGGTGCAGAACTTACCATTATCGGCAAAAATGCGGACAAGCTTAAAAATTTTGAAAGCTTTGCAAAAACAAACCACAGGGACGGAGATACATACGAAATTGTCATCGATGCCTGCGGTCATCCAAGTGGCATTGAAACTGCAAAAAATGTGGTGCGCAAGCGCGGCACAATTGTTATGAAAAGCACATATGCAGGCACAGTTAACGTGGATATGAGCTACTTTGTAGTAAACGAAATTACCATTATGGGCAGCCGCTGCGGTCCGTTTGAACCTGCACTTAAACTGTTGAATATGGGACTGGTAAATCTTCCGCCTATTGAGCTGTGGGATTTAAAGGATTATGAAAAAGCCCTGGCGTCCAACGCATTCAAGGTTGGTTTTAAATTTTAAAATAAACAGGTGACAAAATGAGCATTGAAATCAAAAAACTTGCAGATAACGTCTATCTTTCCCAGGACGGAAAAAGCGTTATAATTATTGACCAGAGACAGCTTCCTAATGAGCTTGTTGAACTTACACTTTCCACAGCACAGGAAATGTACGATGCAATCAAAAGCCTTGCGGTGCGCGGAGCACCGGCAATCGGTATCTGTGCCGGCTATTCCATATATTGTCTTGCACAGCAGATTGAAGCTGAAACTTTTGAAGAATTTTATCCTCAGCTTAAAAAAGCAAGTGATTATCTCAATTCTTCCCGTCCTACAGCGGTTAATCTCAGCTGGGCGCTGAACCGCATCGATACAATGGTTAATTTAAACAAAGAAAAATCCGTTGCAGAGATTGTTGACCTTATCGGCGAAGAAGCTGTTAAAATTCAGCAGGAAGATATTGCAATGTGCAAGGCTATTTCTGAATACGGTCTTTCGCTTTTAAAGGAAGGCGACGGTGTACTTACACACTGCAACGCAGGCCCGCTGGCAACAAGCCGTTACGGCACAGCAATAGGCCCTATGCTTATGGCTAAGGAAAAGGGCATGAATATAAAAGTTTTTGCTGACGAAACAAGACCGCTGCTTCAGGGGGCAAGACTTACAAGCTATGAACTGCAGAAAGCCGGTGTTGATGTAACCCTTATCTGCGACAATATGGCAAGTATGGTTATGAAAAACGGCTGGGTTCAGGCCTGCTTTGTTGGTTGTGACCGCATTGCCGCAAACGGTGACTTTGCAAACAAAATCGGCACAAGCGGTGTTGCAATCCTTGCAAAACATTATGGCATCCCTGTTTACACACTTGGTCCGTCTTCAACAATTGACCTCAATTGTCCAGATGGTGATGCCATCGAAATTGAACGTCGCGACCCAAGCGAAATCCGCTCCAAATTCTATGAAAAACCAATGGCTCTGGAGGAAGTCAAATGCTTCAATCCTGCATTTGATGTTACAGACCACACTCTGCTTAGCGGCATCGTAACCGAAAAAGGTATAATATACCCGCCGTTCAGCGAAAATCTTGCTAAATTTTTTGGTAAATAATTTGGCATAAAATAACTTTGGTATAAACATTTGTCAATAAATGTTTGTATATAAAAAATATTTTTTATCAATTTTATTTCAGGAGGACTACTACCATGAAAAAGTTATTGGCACTTGTGCTTGCAGGCGCTATGGCTTTCAGCCTTGTAGCATGCGGCCCATCCGCACCGGCTACAGAAGGTGAAGGCGAAGGCGAAGCAGCAACAGGTCTCAAAATCGCAATCGTTAGCTCCCCATCCGGCGTTGATGACGGCAGCTTTAACGAAAACAACTACAACGGCATCCTTGCTTTTATCGAAGCAAACGAAGGTGCAACAGTTACACCTGTTCGTGAAGAAACAGGCGACGTAGCAGCAGCTGTTCAGGCTGTAGCAGATATCGTTGCAGACTACGATGCAATCGTATGCTGCGGTTTCCAGTTTGCAGGCATTGCAACAATCGCACAGGAAAACCCAGGAGTAAGCTTTATCCTTGTTGACTCCAACCCTTCCGATGAAACAGGCGCAGAAGTTGCAGTAGACAACATCTATGCTATGACATTCAAAGAACAGGAATCCGGTTTCTGCGCAGGTATCGCAGCAGCTATGGAAACAAAAACAGGCAAAGTTGCAGTTGTAAACGGCATTGCATTCCCATCAAACGTTAACTACCAGTACGGTTTTGAATCAGGCGTTAACTATGCAAACAAACACCTCGGCACATCTGCAGAAATTGTTGAACTTGCTTCCTACGCAGGTACAGACGTAACAGGTGCAAACGTTGGCGGCAACTATGTTGGCAACTTCAGCGATGAAGCAACAGGTAAAGTTGTTGGCGAAGCTCTTATCGGCGAAGGCTGCGACATCATCTTTGTAGCAGCTGGTGCTTCCGGTAACGGCGTATTCACAGCAGCTAAAGAAGCAGAAGGCGTATTCTGCATCGGTTGTGACGTTGACCAGTTTGATGACGGCGTAAACGGCGATTCCAACATCATTCTTACATCCGGCCTTAAAATTATGGACAAAAACGTAACAGAACAGCTTACAGCAATCAACGAAGGCACATTCGTAGGCGGCAACTACCTCCTTGGTGCTGACACAGATTCTACAGGTTACGTTTCTGCAGAAGGCAGATGTCAGCTTTCCGCTGACACAATTGCAGCAATCGACGCAGCATTTGCACTTGTAAAATCCGGCGAAATCGTTCCAGCTGCAAACTTCAACAATTTGACATCTGACGCATTTACAGGTCTTTAATCTACAGAATTGCCCTAAAGGGTGAAAATAAGCAATGGAAGGGGCGTTTCCCCCTTCCATCGCTTAATTATTTTATAAGAGGAGTTCGGGAGGTATAAATGTCAGAATACATCATCGAAATGAAAAATATCACCAAGCGCTTTCCCGGTATTGTTGCAAACGACAATGTTACAATACAAATCAAAAAAGGTGAAATTTATACATTGCTGGGCGAAAACGGCGCCGGCAAATCTACACTTATGAGCATGCTTTTCGGCATGTACGAGCCAGATGAAGGCGAAATATACGTTAGAGGCAAAAAAGAAGTTATCACTTCACCAAGCTATGCTACAGAATTAAACATCGGTATGGTGCACCAGCACTTTAAACTGGTTTCCAATTATACAATTGCAGAGAATATTATTATGGGGGTAGAACCGATAAAGAAATTTATGGGTTTTCTTCCATATGTAGATATAAAAACTTCCAACGAAAAAATTGCTGCACTCTCCAAAGAGTACGGCCTTGAGGTTGACCCTACCAAAAAAATTGAGGATATCACTGTTTCCACACAGCAGCGTGTAGAAATACTTAAAATGCTTTACCGCGAAGCAGAAATCCTTATCTTTGATGAACCAACTGCGGTTCTGACACCGCAGGAAATCGAATTCCTTCTTGAAATTATCAAGGGTCTTAAAGC
Source organism: Oscillospiraceae bacterium (assembly GCA_018109965.1). The sequence continues at coordinate 5,412 of JAGBFE010000348.1, forward strand.
GGCGGGCAAAACAATTATCCTGATTACACACAAACTGGAGGAAATCAAAAAGGTGGCTGACCGCTGTGCTATCCTCAACCGCGGCAAACTGATTGATGTTCTGGACGTTGCCACAACCTCAACCAAGGAAATGGCAAACAAAATGGTTGGCCGTGAAGTTTCTTTTGAAAGAGAAAAAGCTCAGGCAAAATACGGCGATGTTGTACTGAGCGTAAAAGATCTTACCGTTAAAGATGCAAATGGTTTTGAGGTTGTAAAAAAAGCTTCATTTGATGTGCGCGGCGGCGAGATTATGGCCATTGCAGGTGTATCTGGAAATGGTCAGGTAGAAATTGCCGATGCAATCACAGGCATTATGCAGGCAGCAGGCGGCACAGTTACACTCAACGGCAAGGATATCACCAACTGGAATATCCGAAAAC
>JAGBFE010000040.1 GCA_018109965.1 Oscillospiraceae bacterium
CCGTATAACTATGCTTTTGTATATATCACAGGCAATGCCTGTTGGCTTGCACGCGCTCCCCCGTAGCGTGCATTTGCGCATGGTCGGCAACAAGTTGCCTTCCACGGCAAACCGCCAATTCACTCCGCTTCGCTGCGTTCAGAATGACAAAAGTCCTGCTTTTATGGGGGTGTGGGCAATAGAAAATTTGCACAAATGGGGCATATTTGTATAAATTAACCAAATTGAAAAAATATTTTGTAAACTATTGACAAAGTTATTTGTTTTTGGTATTATATTCAAGGCTCAGAAAAGAGCTACCGATATGTAGAGAATGAAAACCCAATCTGTGTACAAAGTGCACAAAAAGAAAACCGAAAGTTCTACATGATTAAGCCATGTATACGAATTTGCGAAATGTTGTAAAAAAGCTTGCAATATTTTTGTAAATATTGTATCATAATTAGGCGACTGCAAAGATTATGCGTAGACGCGGGAGGTTGCCACGGATACCGTGGGTTTTTCCGCCGAGTATGTCCGATCTTTGAACCGGGCGAAATGAATATTGAAATGCGAGGGGTGTATGACCGCGAAAGTGGTCCAATGGCCGCAAACTAAGCGATTAAATGGGCTGGATGGCCCTGTGTTCCGATGTAACTGCGTGGCGGTTAATCGGTTTTTATCGTGGGAGGGTGCGAAACACCCGGCGCAGTGTTCGATATTTATAATCCGCCGCTAACATTTAAATACTTTAAGGAGGCGTTATTATGGCAGTCAAAGAAAAAATCAGAGTTAGACTTAAGAGTTATGATCATCAGCTGGTGGATGCTGCAGCAGAAAAAATTGTTGAAGCAGCAAAAAGAACAGGTGCAAGAGTATCTGGTCCAATTCCACTTCCAACAGAAAAAGAAGTGATCACAATTCTGAGAGCTGTTCACAAATACAAAGATTCCAGAGAACAGTTCGAAAACAGAACTCACAAAAGAGTTATCGACATTCTGAAACCAACAAACAAAACTGTTGAAGCTCTTACAGGTCTGCTGCTGCCTGCAGGCGTAGAAATCGAAATCAAGCTGTAATATATACATTATATATAAACAGCACCTCTCAACCGCAAGTTGGAGTCATGTTGGCTAGAGCCAACCAATAAACTAACAGGAGGCATTAAGAAAATGCAAAAAGGAATTATCGGCAAAAAAATCGGTATGACACAGCTTTTCGATGAAAAAGGTATGGTAGTACCAGTAACAGTAATCGAAGCAGGTCCTTGTGTTGTTGTACAGAAGAAAACTGTTGAAAGCGATGGCTATCAGGCAGTTCAGCTGGGTTTTGGCGAAGTTAAAGCAAACCGCCTTTCCAAACCAGCTAAAGGACATTTTGAAAAAGCAGGCGTTGCTCCTAAGAAAACACTTAGAGAATTCCGCTTTGACTCAATCGAAGAAATCAACGTTGGCGACATCATCAAAGCTGACACATTTGCAGCCGGTGACAAAGTTGACGTATGCGGCATCAGCAAAGGTAAAGGTTATGCAGGCGTTATCAAACGCTGGAACCTGCACTCTCTGAAAGCAACACACGGTACAGGCCCTGTTGCAAGACACGCCGGTTCAAACGGTTCTATCGACGGTGCAAGAGTTTTCAAAGGTAAAAAACTCCCAGGTCACCTCGGTGCAGAAAGAGTTACAGTTCAGAACCTTTCAGTTGTAAAAATTGATGCAGAAAACAATCTTATCGCAGTTAAAGGTGCAATCCCTGGCGCTAAAGGCGGCATCGTTGTACTGACAGACAGCGTAAAAGCTTAAGGGAGGAAAACAAAATGGCAAAATTTGATGTTTTAGACATTAACGGTGCAAAAGTTGATACTGTTGAACTCTCTGATGCAGTTTTTGGTATCACACCAAATGAAAAAGTAATGCACATGGCAGTTGTAAACTTCCTGGCAAACCAGAGACAGGGTACACAGTCAACACTTACAAGAGCTGAAGTAAGCGGCGGCGGCCGTAAACCATGGAGACAGAAAGGCACAGGCCGTGCTCGTCAGGGTTCCATCCGTTCACCACAGTGGACACACGGTGGCGTTGCTCTGGGTCCAAAACCACGCGACTACAGCTACACAATTAACAAAAAAGTTAAAAAACTTGCTATTTGCTCCGCTCTGTCAGCTAAAGCTGCAGAAGGCAAACTGGTAATCGTTAACGATTTCGCAATCAACGAATTCTCAACAAAAGCAGTTGTTAAAATGCTCGGCAACCTGAACGTAACAGGCAAAACACTGATGGTTCAGGCAGTTGCAGACAAGAAGGTTGTTAAGTCAGCTGGCAACATCCCAGGTGTACAAACAACAGTTGCAACAACAATGAACGTATACGACACAATCAACGCTAAAACACTTGTTGTAGACCTCGCTGCTGCAAAGAAACTTGAGGAGGTATTCGCATAATGAAAATGGCACAGGATATCATCATCAAGCCAATCATCACTGAAAACAGCATGAAAGGCATTGCTGACAGAAAATACACATTCCAGGTAGCTAAAGACGCTAACAAAATCGAAATTGCAAAAGCAGTTGAAGAACTGTTCGGCGTAAAAGTTTCAAAAGTAAACACAATCTCTGTACGCGGCAGATTCCGCCGTCAGGGTTGGAAAGGTGGCTACACACCAGCAACCAAAAAAGCTATCGTAACACTGACAGCTGATTCAAAGGGCATCGAATTCTTCGAAAGCATGTATTAATAAGCCCTCCGTCTTTATATAAGACGTTTTTAAGTATGGGAGGCGCAAAAGGCGCTTCTCGCAAAAAGACTCATAAGGAGAGTGAACCTAAATGGCTATCAAAAGATTTAAACCGACTACTCCTTCCCGCCGTAACATGGCAGTGACAGACTATTCGGTTCTTTCAAAAGTAGCTCCAGAAAGAAGCCTTCTGGAACCTATGAAAACAACAGCAGGCCGTAACAACACAGGCCGCATCACAGTTCGTCACCACGGTGGTGGTAACAGAACAAAATATCGTGTAATCGATTTCAAAAGAAATAAACTGGATGTTCCAGCAACAGTTCTGTCTCTGGAATACGATCCAAACAGAACAGCATTCATCGCTCTGATTCAGTACGAAGATGGTGAAAAATCTTACATCATCGCTCCAGACGGTCTGAAAGTTGGCTATATTGTTATGAACGGTCCAAACGCTGACATCAAACCAGGTAACGCACTGCCAATCAGCGCAATCCCAGTTGGTACAGTTATCCACAAC
>JAGBFE010000349.1 GCA_018109965.1 Oscillospiraceae bacterium
GGGGCTTACTACAATTTATATACCAGTCAGTGGGAAGAGGACGAACAGGACAAATTCTTCAAAAAGCTCAGAACAGCCGGGCAGTAACTGCGGCTGAAAAACAATAAAACAAACAGGCACCCCGACGGCACAGTATCTGCCGCCGGGGTGTTGTGGCTATAAAACAAAAATTGCATAATGCAGTGGCATATATGCTCCAAAATGTGTGCAGGACTGAACAGTACAAAATACATCATATTAAGGCAGAAAAATTTTGCCGATATATCATAAATACTGTTGCTTTTTAAAAAAATATGGTACAATAAAATGTAAACTGAAATAAAATGGGGGATTATATTTGAATTCGTCAAAAACCTCTCCGTTTTATGCTTTTAAAAGTTAAAATCAGATAAAAATTATCATATATATGTATACATACAGCAAATATTCAAAGAGGTGATACATATGGCAAAAGCTGTTGTTCTTGCAGGTGGCGGTGCCCGTGGCTCCTATCATATAGGTGCGTGGCAGGCGCTGATTGAACTCGGCTACAAACCCGATATTGTAACAGGCACATCTGTGGGCAGTCTCAACGGTGTGCTTATGGCACTGGACTGGTTTGATGTTGCAAAAGGAATGTGGCTTTCCATTGATGACAGGGATGTAATGGATATTCCCGAAAAGGTTTTTTCAAAGGAAACCCTGACCTTTGCCAGAGATTTTGCCACAAAGGGCGGCATCAGCCTTGAGCCTCTGGAAAAAATGATTACCCGTTTTGTTGACGAGGATATGCTGCGTGCATCAAAATGCCGCTACGGCCTTGTTACCGTCAACGTCAACACCCACAAGCCTGCCGAAGTCACACTGGAAGAAATTCCGCACGGCAAGCTGATAGATTATATGCTGGCATCCAGTGCCTGTTTTCCTGTTTTGCGCAGCCGCAAAATCGACGGGCAGATGTATATTGACGGCGGATATTACGACAATATGCCATCCAACCTGGCAGTGCGTATGGGCGCAGATGAAATTGTGGAAATTGACCTAGACAGCTTCGGTGTCAGCCGAAAGCTGAAAGCTGAAAACGTAAAGGTGATATCGGTCAAAAGCTGGCACGACCTTGGCGGCTTCCTTGACTTTGACCCGCAGAATGCAAAACGCAATATAGAGCTTGGATATCTTGACACCTACAAAGCTTTTGGAAAGCTTGAGGGAAAGGCCTATGCCTTCAGAACAGGTGAAATCGAAAATATGTATACAGCTTTTGGTGTGAAGTTTATGGAACTGTGCGAGCAGATGTACGAAACCCATTCTGCCTTGAGGGTTGCAGCCGAGGTTTATATGCGTGCCGAACGCCGAAACCCAAAAACAGTGGGGGATAAATTTATTGCCGTGCTGGAGGGGGCAATGGCAGAGGCAAAACTGCCTTTGGGCGAGGTTTATACAATGGAAAATCTTGTTCCGCTGCTTAAATCTGCAAGGGCAAATTCTGTGCTGGAAAATGCACAGCAACTGCTTAAGGATTCTCCCCTTGCCAAAATTGCGGCATCGGTAGCTGCTGCTGATATAAAACAGGCATACCTTGCACTGATTAAAACTTTATTGTAAATATGCAGATATACTCAACCACAAATCTTGGAGGTAAAAATGGTTAAATATGTAGGTACACCTGCTTCGGGCGGGCTTACTATAGCAAAAATAAAAATTGTAAACCGCAGAATAGCAGGTTTCAAACGTGTTGTTCTGGCACCTCACAGGGAACGTGCACTGTACAATGCGGCAATTATTCTTGCAAAGGATGAACTTACCGAAATTATCCGCCACGCATCAAACGAACACCGTGACATCCTCAATTTCCAGGTGCTCATGCTGGCTGACGAAGGTCTGCACCAGCTTGTTTTTACAAAGATTGAAGAACAGCTTGGCGCTGCAAGGGCGGTTGAACTTGCAATGGAAGAATACTGTGCAAAGCTCAAGGCTATCAACGACGGATATCTCAGCGAACGCACCAGTGATATACGCGATGCACTCACAAGGGTAATCGACATCCTTGATGGCAGAAAAAGAGAGCGTTTTACACTGACAGAGCCGTGTATAATTGTTTCGGATGAGATTCTGCCAAGCGACCTTGCCTCCATCGACCGCAAATTTTCACAGGCCTTTGTAACGGTGGATGGCTCATATCAGAACCACGCAAACATCATTGCCCGCACAATGGGTATTCCGTCTGTGTGCGGTGTTGACAGCGAAATTCTCAATCCTCTCAACGACGGCAGAACCGTTGCAGTGGACGGCTACACAGGGGAAGTTTTTCTGATGCCGGATGATGCAACCGTTGCAGAATTTGAACGCAGGATGAAACTGGAAACAATGGACAGCATCCGTGCAGAGCAAATTAAAAAGCAGAAGATAGTTGCTCCTGACGGCAAAGAGGTGGAAATTTACGCCAACTGCAATGACCCTAAAGACATCCGTCTGGCAATCAACAACGGTGCCTGCGGCATCGGTCTTGTGCGCAGCGAAATACTGTTTATGAGCACTACATACGACCTTACCCTTGCAAGTCAGATACGTTTTTATTCCGAATGTATCCGTGCGGCACAGGGCAGGGAGATAACAATACGCACCTTTGACATCGGTGCCGACAAACCTCTGGACCGCCTTGAGCTTGAAAAAGAGCCAAACCCTGCACTTGGTATGCGTGGTGTAAGGCTTATGTATACCCAGCAGGAAATTTTTGAAACCCAGATTGAGGCACTGCTTGTTGCAGCAGACCGATGCGGCAAAATCAATGTTATGATACCGATGGTCAGCCTGGCAAGTGATGTCACCGACTATATGGCAATGGTGGAAAAGGTCAAAGAACGCCTGCTGGGTGACGGCATCATAGCCACAGACAAAATCAACTGGGGCATTATGATTGAAACACCTGCAGCGGCACTTATCAGCGATGAGCTGGCCAAATATGTCAACTTTTTCTCCATCGGCACAAATGACCTTACACAGTATGTCCTTGCGGCAGACCGTATAAATACCAATGCAGCAAGATACTACGACCCTGTGCATCCGTCGGTGGTAAAACTTGTGGAAATGACTGCACAGGCGGCACAAAAATGGGATATCAAGGTGAGCATCTGCGGCGAAAGTGCAGCGGATTTTGAAAGCGCAAAAATCTACATAGAAAAAGGCGTGCACTGCCTGTCAATGGCACAAAATGCAATGCTGCCTATCAAACAAAGGCTGCTGGAGGAATTTTCACAGTCATAGAATAATTTTATGTGGAAATTTCACATAAAAAGTGTTATTATTAAATCAGAGAAAAACATTGCGTGCAATGTTTGATTTTACCCGTAAAGGAGGTAACATATATGAAACTTATTTTAGCAATTATCAACAAAGAAGACGCTGCCGAAGTTTCCAGCGCACTGACAAAGGCAAGATACTCTGTTACAAAACTTGCAACACAGGGTGGTTTCCTCATGTCCGGCAACACAACAATCATCTGCGGTACAGATGATGACAAGGTTGACCACGCAATCGAAATTATCAAAGAACATTCCCGTCAGAGAAAGGAAATTGTTCCTTCAACTGCAACATACGGCATCGGCGTAACAACATCCTTCCCACTGGAAGTTACAGTTGGCGGTGCAACAATCTTTGTGCTTGATGTTGACAGATTTGAAAAAGCATAATGTTTATTGACAGCTTTACAGGAAATACAAATACCAAGCTAAGCCTGGGCGAACTGATAAGGGGCTCCAGGCTTAGCCATGCTGTGCTTATTTTTGCAAAGGAAGGCTGCGGCGCAAACTTTTTTGCACGTCTGCTTGCAGCAGATATCATCGGCGCCGATGCAAATGGTTTTAAACTGATTGAACAGCAGGCGCATCCGCAGGTGCAGGTTATCAAAGGCAGCGGTGTTTCGGGGCAGATAAAGGTTGAAAGTGTCAGGGAAATCAATGCCAATGTCAATTTTTCATCCATCGGCGGCGAAAAAAGGGTTGTTATAATCCAGAACTGCGAAAACTTCAACACAAACAGTGCCAATGCACTGCTTAAAAATCTAGAAGAGCCAAAGGATGACATCACCTACATCCTCACCACTACCGATGTGTCAAAAATACTGTCCACAATCCGTTCCCGCTGTCAGATATACTCACTTGTCCAGCCGACAGCTGACGAGACAAAGGCATATTTTGCCAATGTTTCAGATGCAGAAAAGGACGAGCTTATCGAAATATATTCGGGCAATATCGGTATGATAAAAAATGCGCTGGAAAATCCAAAGCGGTTTGAAATACTGCAAAAGGCAATCAGTGCCCAAAAACTTATAGCAGCTGCTGACAGCTACGGGCTGGCAAAACTGCTGTTTGACTTCAATAAAAAGAAAGAGGATTTTGTCCTGTTTCTCAAAGACCTGGAATTTATCTGCGACAAAAAGCTTTCTGCGGCAAATGTCAGCATAATGAATGCTGTTACAGACTGCCGCAATGCACTGGCCCGCAATGCAAATCTTGCGCTGGTGATGGAAAACTTTATCATTGCAGTTAAAAAATAAAATACAAATTTATA
>JAGBFE010000350.1 GCA_018109965.1 Oscillospiraceae bacterium
AATTGCCACCGTCTGCCCCTTTTTGATGGTGAAGGACAGATGGTCAAAAATCACCTGACTGTCAAATGAAAAACACACATCGCTGAAAGTGATGTCATTTTCAAACTTAAAGTCCACACCGCTGTCGTAGTCTTCAACAGGTGCTTCGCAGATTTCGGCAATACGGCCGAGGGCAACAGTTGCCTTGCTCATATTGCCCACTATTCTGCCAAGGGAACGTATCGGCCAGGCAAGCATGCCGTTGAAGGTCATAAATGACACAACCTCACCTGTGGTGATGTCACCGTTAACGGCAAAAACCGTGCTTGCACACAGCACAAGAACAATCTGGAAGCTGGTGAGGATATCTCCCCCTGCCCAGAACACTGCCAGCAGGTCGCCAACCTTTATCCACAGGCGGGTAAATTCTTCGTTGTCATGCTGAAATTTGTCCAGCTCGTGCTTCTGTTTGCCAAAAGCACGGACAACACGTGGTGCGGAAAGATTTTCCTGTGCCATTGCCTGCAGCTCGCCCTCGGCTTCGTCCGCAACGGTGAAATTGTCCTGAATACGTTTGTAAAACAGCACCGAAAACAGACTGATTGCAGGCACGCTGATAAAGGAAATCAATGCAAGGCCCACCGAGATATCAAACATAAACCAGTATGCCATTGCAATTTTTGCAATAACACGGATAATCTGTGTCATTTCCACCACAAAGTTGCGCACCATATCTATGTCAGAGGAACAGCGCTGGATGATATCACCTGTCTGTACATTTTTATGATAGGAAAAACTTGCGCGCTGCAGATGCTCAAACACCGACTGACGCATATTGTAGCCAAGGTTTTCGCCAAGGTTGTGGCTGGCAAACAGACGGCCTTTTTCGCACAGAACAGTGGTGATTGCCACCACCGCAAATATTGCAATGAGCAGATACAGATGTCTGACCAGAAACTCTCTGCCGCCCCATTTTTCCAGTATTTCTATGGCAAACCGTGGCAGGTCAAAAGGCTTTGTGCCCACAACGCTGTCCACGGTAACGCCGATAAGTTTTGGACCTAAAAACTCAAAAAATGCGCCCACAGAAATAAACACAACTGCAAGGAAAATATATCCCCAGTTGCCGCGGAGCTGATTTTTCAAATAGATAAGACTGTATTTTTTCATAAATTGTATACCCCATACAGTTTTATTTTTCACATTATGCTTATTGTAACTTATAACAGTGTCAAATTCAATGTTGCAAAAGCAAATAAATGCTGTTTGCATAAATAAAAAAAACGGAATTCGCAGACCGCTTTGCAAAGCAGACTGTGAATTCCGCAGCTGTTTATTTGTCCTGATGTTTTATATGAGTCATTGCAAGGCTCAGCACCTGACTTACATGGTCGTCATCAATGGAATAGTAAACATTTTTGCCGTCACGGCGGCTTTTGACAATTTTGTTTTCCTTAAGCCCGCTCAGCTGATGACTGATTGCCGATTTTGTAACTCCAAGTGCTGCGGCAATGTCCTGCACGCACACCTCACCGTCAGCCATAATGTACATCATTTTTATCCTTGTAGGGTCACCCAGCATTTTAAAAAAGCCGCTGAGAGAATTTATCTGATGTTCTGCAGGCATATCTGCCAGTGCGGCATCCACCTGATTTTTGTGCTGGCAACACGGACAGTTGAGTTTGTTTTCCATTGATTTAATCCTTTCAGATTGTACTACAGGTATATTATAAAGGGATTTCATCAAAAAGTAAATTATATTTTACTCTTGCACTTTAACAGCATACAGGCGATAACTGCAGCCCTGTGCACCTATGAGCGAACACATCAGCAGCTGCCTTACTTTTCAATATACAATGAAAAAGCACCCTTTGGCGAGGGCGCTTTTTCGGGGAAAGTATATTTTATTAAGAGGAGAGAAAAACTTTTCAAATCAATCTGTAAAGTCTGTTTCGCTTTACAGTTATAAGTATAGCCCGTTTTTGTGTAAGAGTTGTTAAAAAATTATTAAGCAATTTAAAACGATTGTGAACAAATCCGTTAACAAACGGTGATATTTTTGTGTACCCGCTATATTTTTTCATTTTCATCACCAATCTGACACAAAGCACAACAAAAAACAGACATAAGCTGCTTTTGCAACGGCTTATGTCTGCAGATTTTTACGGTTGTTTAATTGAGATTGCTTTTCTTTTTAAATTCAGTCAGCGGCACAGTTTCGCCGTCTTCATATTTGATGTCGGTGTTTTCCAGCTGACGGCGGAAGCTGTTGCGGAAATCGGCAAGATATTCCTGTCTCAGTTTCTGCTGTTCAGCCTTTTCTGCTTCTGTCAAGCCTTCTTCTCTTGCTTTTTTTGCAAGAAAGTTTATTCTTTCAAGTCGTTTGTCCACAAATTTTCTCCTTTTAACACAATTTTCTTATTTTGGTTACATAATAATATCTGTTATCACAAATGCAAAAAGCATATACTTTATACATATCCCTGCCTGTTTGCAGTTTCTGCTGCTTTGCTGACAAAGTCTGCAATATGTCTGCATTACATATTACCACATATACTGCAAAAATGCAAAGCTGTTAATATTTTGTACACATTTGTATAATATAATATTAAAAACCTTATTATATAATATTTGATACTATATTCAGAAAGAAGTTTTGTTATGTCCAAAAAACCAATGAAAAGATACACCTTTGGCGAAGAGGTGTTCAACAGTGTAAGCCACGGTGTCGGCGCACTTTTGAGCATTATCGGTGCAACGGTGCTTGTTACCCTTGCCGCCTGCTTTGGCGATATGACCAGTGTTTTGTCCTGTGTTGTGTATGGGGTTTCCATGGTGGTGCTTTACACAATGAGCACCTTGTATCACGCTTTTCCTTTTGAAAAGGTTAAAAAAGTTTTCCGCATTTTTGACCACACCTCAATCTTTATTCTGATTGCAGGCACATATACACCGTTTTGTCTGCTTGCCCTGCGGGGTAACCCCAAAGGAGTGTGGGTTGCGGCAATTGTGTGGCTGTGTGCAATCGGCGGCATTGTGATGAACGCTGTAAGCCTTGAAAAAACCGAAAAGCTGAGCCTTGTGCTGTACGTTGTTATGGGCTGGGCCGTTGTTTTTGTAATAAAAGACATTGTGAATGCCCTGTGGGGGCCTGCCTTCTGGCTTTTGCTGGCCGGTGGTCTCAGCTACACAGGCGGCCTTGTGTTCTACAAGCTTAAATACAAGTATATGCACAGCATATGGCATCTGTTTGTATTCACAGGCACTCTGCTGCATTACCTGTGCGTAGTGATTTATGTGCTGCCGATGAGTTTTTAAATATCAATACTGCAAATAAAACTGCTATGTAATTTCTTATGATTGCATAGCAGTTTTTTGTTGACAACTATTCACAACGGAGTAAAATTATTTACATAAAAAATCATATTCTAAAGGAGAAGCTTATGAAAAAATTTATGGCAGTTGTTCTGTCCACGGTGCTTTGCCTTTGCTTTGCAGCTTGTGGCAGTGAACCAAAAATCGAAGAAACCGAAGCATCCGACAGCGAAAAACAGCTTGTTATTGCAGCGGCAACCAACTTTTTTACAGGCAGCACCTACACTGACGGTGTAAAGCTTTATCAGGACACTTTTGACAGTGAGCCATCCGCACCTGAAATGTTTGCGGCATACACACTTAAATGTGATGATGTTGAAGGCTTTGCAGTTGACCTTGTATTGTGCAACGTAAAAGCAGAAATCGCATATGTTTCCAACGGCGAAACTGTTGGCAACGACAGAATTCTGTTTATTGCCGACAACAAAACAGGCAATATTTATGACAGCATCACCTACGAACAGGAAACACTTAACTTTGACGGAACAATATCCGATGAAGAAGATG
>JAGBFE010000351.1 GCA_018109965.1 Oscillospiraceae bacterium
CGTACATTTTGTGAAAAAATTTTAGCCAAAATGTTAAACCTTTCCTATTTAATTGATTTTTAACGGGATAATATGTATAATAAAATATTATAGTATGGGTTAATGTGCCCATACGCCGCAAACAGTCTGTACAGACGGACAAAATGCGGCTGTAACACAGATTTGAACAATGATTTTTACATAGAAGAAAGAGGTAACAAAATGACAAAGGTATCACCTTCAATTCTTTCGGCAGACTTTGCAAACCTGGAGCGTGACTGCAAAAAGGTTATGGAAAACGGTGCGGATATGCTGCACATTGACGTTATGGACGGCGTTTTTGTGCCAAACATTTCTTACGGTATCCCTGTGGTAAAAAGTCTGCGCAAAGTTACCGATGCATTTTTTGATGTGCATCTTATGATTATAAAACCTCACCTTTATATAAAACAGTTCTGCGACGCAGGGGCTGACCTTATCTCCTTCCACATCGAAAGCGAAAGCGATGTTAAGGAAACAGTTGACCTTATCAAATCCTGCGGCAAAAAAGCGGGGCTGGTTATCAAGCCTGCAACACCTGCCGAAGCAGTATTTCCGTATCTTGACGATCTGGACCTTGTGCTTGTTATGAGCGTGGAGCCTGGTTTTGGCGGTCAGGGTTTTATGGAAAACGCACCGGAAAAGCTCAAAGCTATCAGTGACGAGGCAAAACGCCGCGGCAAAGAACTTTATATCGAGGTTGACGGCGGCATAAACGAAACAACAGGCAGACTGTGTGCTGAGCACGGCGCAAACCTTTTGGTTGCAGGCAGCTATGTTTTTGGCGCACAGGATGTAAAAAAGGCAATTGACAGCCTTAAAATTTAAAAGAAACCGAGAGATTTTTTATGACTGATATTAAAAGAAAAAATCACGACAAATATATGCTGATTGCAGTTGTGCCGCTGCTTTTGTGCGGTGCGGTACTGTATGGCCCAAGGGTGCTGCTGCTTAATGCAGTTGCGGTTATCACCGCAAGAATAGTGGATGTTATTGTATCCATGGTGCGTCATCAGGAGTTTGACGGGCACGACAATTCCAGCATACTTGCAGCAATCATCTTTTGCCTTATGCTGCCGGTCAACATCCCTATATATGTGGTTGCGGCATCAGTATTTCTGACAATACTGGTGGGCAAGCATCTGTTTGGCGGCAAGGATGTTTATCCTTTCAACCTTGCGGCGCTGGCAATGTGCTGCGCGGCAGTTAACTGGCCTGACGCAGTTTTCAGTGCGGTAAAACCATTTACAAAGGTGGATTTGCTCACAGGCAAAACCGCATTTGCAACAGCATCAAATGCAAGTCTGCTCAAGGACGGCGCAATACCTGCATATGATACATTCCAGCTGCTGCTGGGCAACTATCCTGCATCAATGGGTGCTGACTTTGTAATTGTAATTATTGCAATAGGTATATTCCTGCTTATCAAAAAGCGCATCACCTGGCATATCCCTGTTACATTCCTGGCAACCTGCGCTGCAATAGCATTTGCATTTCCGCGTATATACGGGTTTACACATTTTGACAGTCTCTTGCTGGAAATGCTCAACGGACAGGTGTTTTATATTGCACTGTTTATGCTCAGCGAACCTACCACAACACCACACACACCAAAAGCAAAATTTATTTTTGGTATTCTGTGCGGCGTTATGGGTATGCTGTTCCGCTATTTCGGCAGTTTTGAAATCGGCACCTGCTTTGCACTGCTTATTGTAAACACTCTTGAAGGCTACATCGAAAGACTGGTGGGCGGCAACAAACGTGTTAAGGTTAAAGCAAAACCTGTGCAGACTGCGGCAGAAAACGGACAGGCAACAGAAGAAAAGACCGAAAAAGAAAATTCTTCTGTACAGGAAAAACCTGCACATACAAAACGCCGTGGCAGCACAATGGATATTATCAGCGAAGCAGAGGACAATCTGGACGATATTATCTATTCTACAAGAACCATCGATATAAACGAAGTGCTTAAACTTGAAGAAGAAAAGAAAAAACAGCAGAGAAAGGCAGGTAAAAACAATGAAAAATAAAGACTATGCCTACCTTTTCTCCAACTGGGAGGACACAGTCAGACGCCGCAAGGTGTTTTTGTCCAACCCTGTTTTTGTAAAAGGCCTTGCCCTTGCACCGCTGGCTGTTGCGGCAACCACAGTGCAAAATGGCATACTGCTTTGCATTGCGGTAACATTTCTGCTTACACCAACCCGCGTGGTTACAAGCGTGATTACCAAAAGAATGAGTATGCCGCTCAAAACCTTTTTCTATCCTTTTATTTCAGCAGTTGTGTTTTTGTTTGTGTATTATTATATGTACAAGCTTCTCGGCGCAAGCGTGCTGATGCTGGGCGTTTATCTGCCTATTATGGTTGTTGACCCGCTCATTGTAAAAAACTTTGAAAAAACCCGTAAGGAATCGGTTTTGTATTCCATCATCAACGGTTTGAGAAATACAGCAGGCTTTATAGTTGCCTGCCTTATCATCAGCACAATAAGAGAATTCCTTGGCTACGGCAGCATACTGGGCATAAAACTTATCGGTTTTGCACCGCTGCCAATGGCACACAACACATTTGGCGGGTTCCTTATCATTGCTTTGCTCTGTGCTTTGTGGGCACAGCTGGTTAAAAACTATAAATATAAAGTAGAAGTGGAGGCTATGCACGATGAACGATATAATCGAGATGCTGATTAGTTATTTTGGCCTTGCACTTGTGGCAGCGGGGGCACAGAATGCGGTGTTCACCCGTGCACTTGGCATCAGCAGCGGTCTGCGAATGCTTCACGACTCCAAAAAAAGCACAGGTTATTTCTGTGCGGCACTCACAGTGTTTCAGCTTATGTCGGTGGTGATAGTTTATTTTGCACTGCCGCTGGTTGATGTGCTTGGCTTTGGTCAGTACCGCCGTTTTGTGCTGCCTGCAATTGTTGTTGCAGCCTGCACAGTAAGCTATGTTGTAATCATTGTACTGCTCAGTATGATTATGGGGGATAAATTCAAGGATGTTGTCCGCTCGGTAACAAGCGCCAGCATCAACAGTGCAATTGTTGGCACAGTTATCCTCACAGTTTATCAGGGCCTGGATTTTGGCGAAAGTATTGCTTTTGCCCTGGGCAGCAGCGTTGGTTATTTTCTGGCCATCATCCTTATCAGTGAGGGCGAGCGCAAAATCGTACACGACAGAGTGCCCGAGGCTTTCCGCGGATTGCCAATCACTCTTATCTACATTTCAATCCTGGCACTTGGCATCTACGGCCTTATCGGCCATATGATTGCGTTCTGATAAACGCAAAAACTTATCGGGAGGTATTTTTATGGGAAACAGACCTGTAAAAATAAAACGAAACACCAGCATTTCCGGCAAAAAATACAGCCGCAAGCGCACGGCAAAAAAGGTGGTCAGCATCATTTTTGCTCTTGCAGCACTGCTTGCTCTGGGGTTTTTCGGCGCACCTGCAGTGGTGGAAATGCTTAACAATATGGGGGAAAAGCAGCAGCACGTTATCAGTGAGCCACCTGCCGAGCCTACACCTACACCGGGTGAAACTGTGGAGCCAACCACCAATCCCGGCGATGTGGAAAATGACATAGTGGAAAAAACAAATATCTGCAGTATGGTTGATGTGTACAGCCTGACAAACGAAACTGCCATCACACAGCAGGCAGCGGCACTGAAGGAAAAAGGCGTAAGCTATGCTGTTGTTACCCTTAAAAATGCTGACGGCCTTATCCACTATGACAGCAAAACCGCAATCGGCTCCCAGGCAAAACACAGCCAGCAGATTGATGTGGCAAAGGTTGTGGAAATTTTTGGTCAGAACGACATCACCGTTGTGGCAGAAATATATACCTTCAAAGACAAAACCGCACCTAATATTGACCGCTCAACAGCAGTTAAATATACAGGCACCGATATGAACTGGTGGGACAGCTCCAAAGAACTGGGCGGCAAACCGTGGGCAAACCCTGCAAGCAGCACAATGCAGCAGTACATTGCCGACCTTGTGCAGGAAATCAAAACACAGTTTGGCATCAAAAACTTTATTTTCAGCGGTGTTCAGCTGCCTACAGGCTACAGCCTTGACAAACGTGACTTCGGTGTGAGCGAAAGCGCACTGCAGGCACAGCTGCAGGGCTTTATTGACACAATGGAAAACAAGGTTGCTGCCTTTGGCGGCGATGCATTATTTGCCTTTGATTTGGCAGCAGTCAACGGCGGCGATGTGGCAAAATACATTGTTGCACCACAGCGACTTGGCGCTGCAAATATGCTGCTTGAGGGCACAGCGGAAGATTTTGCCGCAGCTGACCTTGCAGCAATCAGCGAAAAACTGAAAAATGACTATTCTGTTGAAATGCTTATCTACCGCAGCACAGAGGGCAGTGTGGACAATCCGGTACCCCGCGGCGACGATTATTTTGTGCAATAGGCAGAATAACAAAAAATGTCGGTTTTAAGCTGAAAAACATATTGACTAAATATTATTTTGTGATAAAATAAACTGAACGTCACAAAGACACAAAAAGCGTACCAAAACCGGTACGCTTTTTTTAAGAAAAAACTGAAAAATATAAAAAAATATGTGTTTGCATCTTGGATATATTATAAAAATAATGTATAATATATTGAGAACGCATAAAAACGGCACCTGTGTGCCGTATAGCAATAAACTAAAGGAGAAAACTATGCTGAACGTATTGATTAAGAACGCTAAAGTGTACCACGAAAATACATTGAAGCAAGCTGATATGTTGGTTTTAAACGGCACAGTTTCTTCTGTTGGTGCTGATATTGCTGCCTCTGAAAATGTTCCTGTTGTTGACGCACAGGATTTGTTTATATTGCCGGGTTTCGCAGATGTACATGTGCATTTGCGTGAGCCTGGTTTTTTTTATAAGGAAACCATTGCAACAGGCACACAGGCAGCAGCAAAAGGCGGTTTTACACTTGTGTGCAGTATGCCAAACCTGAACCCTGTGCCTGACAGTGCAGAAAATATGGCACTTCAGCAGGAAATTATTGACAGGGATGCTGTTATCAGGGTGTTGCCTTATGCTTCCATCACCAAAGGGGAAAAAGGCGCAGAACTTGTAAACTTCCGAGAACTTTATGATAAATGCTTTGCGTTTTCCGATGACGGCAAAGGCGTGCAGATCGATGCAATGATGCTGGCTGCAATGGAAAAGGCAAAGGCTTTGGGCAAACCGATTGTTGCCCACTGCGAAGATGAAAGCCTGCTGTTTGGCGGCTA
>JAGBFE010000352.1 GCA_018109965.1 Oscillospiraceae bacterium
AGCAAGGCTCTGACAATTTCCAAGGAGATGGAACAGCTTTACAACACAGATGCACAGATAAAAGAACTTATTGACCTTGCCATTAAGGTTGAAGGTATGCCTCGTCATGCTTCAACCCATGCAGCAGGGGTTGTTATTACTGACCTTGCTGCAGAGGAGTATGTACCGCTGCAGAGCAACGAAGGTCAGATTGTAACACAGTTCCCGATGACTACAATTGAGGAACTTGGTCTGCTTAAAATGGACTTTCTTGGCTTGAGAACTCTTACCGTTATTGACCATTGTGCCAAAATGGTAAAACAGGTTGAGCCTGATTTTAATATTGATGCTATTCCTCATAATGACAAAAAAGTATTTGAAATGCTTACAATGGGGGATACAACAGGTGTGTTCCAGTTTGAATCGGAAGGTATGCGCAATGTTATGATGCGCCTTAAACCTGTGGATATCGAAGACCTTATTGCGGTTATTTCGCTTTATCGCCCAGGTCCTATGGACTCCATTCCAACATTTATTGCAAACCGACACAACCCCGGCAATATCAGTTACAAGCATCCTATGTTGGAAAAAATACTCAATGTTACAAACGGATGTATTGTTTATCAGGAGCAGGTAATGCAAATATGCCGCGAAATGGCAGGTTATTCCTATGGACAGGCTGATATTGTGCGACGTGCTATGGGTAAAAAGAAAGCCGATGTAATGGAAAAGGAACGCGGTCATTTTATTGAAGGCTGCAAACAGAATGGTGTTGCAGAACATATTGCGATTGACATTTTCAACGAAATGACAAGTTTTGCATCCTATGCTTTCAACAAGGCACACGCTGCTGCATATGCATTTGTGTCTTATCAGACAGCGTATCTTAAAGCGCATTATCCAAAACAGTTTATGGCTGCAATGATTACAAGTATCATTGAAAACAGTGCAAAGATACTTGAATATACACAGGAATGTCAGCGACTGAATATTCAGATTTTACCGCCGGATATCAACAAAAGCTTTGCTGATTTTACAGTTGAGGGCGATGATATACGTTACGGTCTTGCAGCGATTAAAAATGTAGGCAAAAGCTTTGTAGAATTGTTGTGCAGAGAAAGAGAAGAAAACGGAGATTTCACAGGCTTTTACGATTTCTGCAAACGTATGGCAAACAAGGATTTTAATAAACGAGCAATCGAAAGCCTTATAAAAGTTGGTGCTTTTGATGCGTTCCCCGCAAAGCGCCGTCAGCTTTACAACAGCTTTGAAGCGGTGCAAAAAAGCATTATCCAGGATGTTAAATCAAATCTGGAAGGTCAGCTTGATTTGTTCAGCTTTTCATCATCTGTTGAAGAAAGCAGTTACAAGATTAAAAATGACTACAATTTCCCTGAATGCAGCGAATTTGAGCCATATGAGATACTGAATTTTGAAAAAAATCTGGCAGGTATTTATCTCTCGGGACATCCAATGGATAATTACAAGGAATATTCAAAAAATATATCTACCTGCAACATTTCTCAATTGACAAATGAGGGTAATGAAGTATACGATAATACTGTTCAGACAATAGTTGCAACAATAACAAAATGCCGTAATCATACAACCAAGAAAAACGACATTATGTGCTTTGCTACAGTCGAAGATTTGTCGGGCTCAATGGATGTAA
Organism: Oscillospiraceae bacterium; assembly: GCA_018109965.1. The sequence goes on from JAGBFE010000352.1 coordinate 1,652, forward strand.
TTTTGTTTCCTAAAGTGCTGGATTCCACCAATGCGCTTATGCAGGAAAACAATGTTATCATTGCAAAAGGCCGAGTTTCACTTAAAGACGATTCCGCAACATTGGTTGCTGAAAATGTGTGGGATATAAATTCTGATGATGCAAAACATATGCTTATGCAGAAAACCCAAAAGGGAACAGGACTGTACGTACGTTTTAAAAACAAGCAGTCTGCATCGGTAAGCAAGGTTATGCATATATTGGGACAGTACAACGGTCATCTGCCTGTTTATTTCTATTTTGAAGAAGAAAAACAAAAAATGATGGCCCCTGAAAAAATGTGGATATATGAAAACAGTGATATGTTCAACAAAATTGAACTTATTGTTGGCAAAGGTAATATAGCTTATAAAAAATAGGTTAAAAGCAGAGAGGTAAAACTTTAATGAGCGAAATCAAAACAATTGGCGTTCTTACAAGCGGCGGCGATGCACCTGGTATGAACGCTGCAGTCCGTGCGGTGGTAAGAGCAGCAATTTACTATGGATACAACGTAAAAGGCATTCTCCATGGTTACAATGGTCTTATCGAAGACAATGTTATCGATATGGATCTGAGAAGTGTTTCCAATATTATCCAGCTCGGCGGCACAATTCTTTTCACAGCAAGATGCAAAGAATTTGAAACTGAAGAAGGCCAGCAGAAAGCTTATGAAACCTGCCAGAAACACGGTATCGATGCTTTGGTAGTTATCGGTGGTGACGGTTCTTTCCGTGGATGTCAGGCAATTGCAAAAAAAGGCATCAGATGTATAGGTATTCCGGGCACAATTGACAACGACATTGCCTGCAGTGACTATACTATCGGTTATGATACAGCCCTTAATACTGCTGTAGAAATGTGCGACAGACTCAGAGATACAGCACGCAGCCACGAACGTTGCAGCGTTGTTGAAGTAATGGGCAGACACGCAGGGCATATTGCAGTGTCAACTGCAATTGCAAACGGTGCGATGGCTTATATCATCCCTGAAAAGAAATATGACCTTGAAAAAGATGTAATCAGCCAGATTAAATCCAGCCTTGCAATCGGCAAAAAGAACTTCCTTGTTATTGTTGCCGAAGGTGTTGGTGATGCCGAAGGTATTGCAAAAATCATTCAGTATGCAACAGGTATCGAAAGCCGTGCAACAATTTTGGGCCATGTTCAGCGTGGTGGTTCACCAACAAGCCGTGACAGACTTCTTGCTTCACTTATGGGCTGCAAAGCAGTTGAATTGCTCAAAGAAGGTGAATACAACCGTGTTGTAGCACTTAAGGAATATAAAATTGTAAGCTATGATATTGAAGAAGCATTGGCAATGACAAAAGAAATTGACCCATACTTCCTCCACGTTTCAGATATTATTTCTATTTAAAACAAATAACAGTCAGAGACACAAATCACAAGTGTCCCTGACTGTTTTATTTTATCTATAAAGGAAATTATCTCTTTTTATAATCGTTAATCAGATGAATGTATGAATCAATCAGATCACCGTCGACAGTATTCCAGTCACTGTCCAGTGTTGCAATGGTTTTTTCATAATATTCAGCAGCTTTGGCAAAATCACCTTTAATTTCGCATATTCTTGCAAGGCTTAAAAGACTGTCTGTATATTTGGGTGATGGCTGCAGTTCAAAAGCTTTTTCAAAGCATTCAATTGCATTGTCATACTGTGCAGCAAAGGAGTATAAATCACCGCACAATGACCAGCACAGCCAGTCGTTTTCATATTTTTTCTGCATATTGCAAATACAGTTATCAAAAGCTGCAAAATCACCTTTTGCACAACAAATCTGTGCACGATAATAAATACTGCGGCAGCTGTTATCAATTGCCTCCAGCTGGTTAAGATATTTTTCTGCATCATCGGTTCTGTTGTCGGCGATAAGATTGTCCAATAATATGTAATATGCATATACATTGTCGGGGTTGTTTTTAATAAAATATTTGTAAAAGTCAATTACTTTACAGTTGTTGCTTGTGTACCAATCGCGCTTTCTGCCGTCCAAAGCATAGTTCAGAATACTGTGGTTGTCTTTCTTTTCAGGTTCTGTTTCAACTGCTTTTATCGCATACTCAACAGCAATATTTTTATAGTTTTTAGCTTTGAAAATGTACAGATATGCAAGGGCAGGAATAACTCTGTTTTTGATTTTGGGATTATCAATGTTTTCAACAAGAAAAGTTCTGTAGCTTTCAAAATCTTTATCACTGATTACTGTAATATCACTTGAGTTTAAAAACAGATTTTCAATTCTTTCAAGTTTGCTCTCTTCGGTAATTGAAAAAAGCTCGTCGATAGTAACACCAAAAATGACCGAAATTTCAGGCAAAAGCTGAATATCAGGCGCAGTAATATTATTTTCCCATTTGGAGACTGACTGTGGGGTTACATTCAGCTTTTCAGCAAGCTGCTCCTGTGTCATATTGTTGCTTAGACGCAAAAGTCTTATTTTCTTTCCAAGTTCGTAGTTCATAATTATCTCCTTTCAATTTATCGGAGCTCCTGTATATAAGATAACAGTATTCAAAAAGGAATACAATAACGTGAAAATTGAAACAATTCAACTGGAAATTAAAAAGGATAACCTAAACACAGGTTATCCTTTAAGCATTAAATATTATTAACAGAAACAGAAAAAGCATGGATGACCGCACAGCATCTGTGACAGTGCCATACTGCAGCAAAGTCCGCCAAGGCCGCCAAAGTTGCTCTGATATGTTCTTGCGTTTCGCTGATAGGTTTGTGATGAGCGGTTTATCTGCTGATATGCAGCACGATATACCTGATTTCCGGGGTCTTCGTTCACAGCTTTCTGTATATCTGCAGAAGCCTGAACAGTATTTCCTGCACCATAGTTTGCCACAGCACTGATATAGTACCATCTTGCTTTGCGTGCATATGACGGCACACGGGCGAGGGAATTGAGGGCATCACTGAATTTTCTGTTGCCGATTTCCATAATCGCCTTGCGGATATCATAGCTGTCGGTTTCTTCCACCTTGATGTTATAAAAATCAGCGTTAGTGTTGTAATAGCTTCCGCCAAAGAAATCATCAAAGTCAACATTTGTATATGTCCAACCGCCAAAAGGACCGTTGCCATAGGTGTATGTGCGGTATGTTCTGCCTTGCTGACCGTTATATGTGTTGTAACCGCCTGGATTATATCCGCCATAGCTGCCTGCGGCACGCTGATTGCGGTATTTTTCGGGGTTCATCAGCATATCATATGCTTCGTTGATTTCATTCATTTTTTTAGCAGCATTTTCATCACCCGGATTTAAGTCAGGGTGATATTTTTTTGCCATCTGGCGATATGCTTTTTTGATGTCGTCCTGTGTCGCGTATTCTGATACGCCAAGTACCTTGTGCGGCTCATTGACCATTGTTTGTTTCTCCTTTTCCAAGCTTGTGGTTGTATTTGTTCCATATGCCTGAATAAATAATATTTTTCAAAATCCCTTCGTCCTGTACAAGGGGCAGCATTTCAAAACACTGTGATGATTCACCGAGCAGTCCTTGCAGAAGGGGTGTAAAATCTTTTGTCGTTTCGGCCAGATTTATCAAAGGATTATAGCTGCCTTTGTTTTTGTCTTTTTCAAGGTCAACGGTTGCATCTGCAAGATAAATATATCTGCCGAGCCCAAATCCTAATTTTCGCAGATAATCTGCCCATATATCCTCCTGATATACAAACAGGCCTTTCATCAGTCTGCCAAAACAGTTTGCGGCAGCATCGGGGGAAAGATTGTTTGCTTTTTCTATATCAGAAAGGTTTTTAAGTTCCTTTTCAATGATTTCACATTGTGTCGGCCAGTTTATTTTAACCTTTTTGTAGGCATTTGACAATAGGGAAGAATAGCTCCTGGAAACAATATTTTTGTCATCGTTCCAGTCATCAATACATTTGAAATATACCAGTGCAACAGTCATATCAGCGGCATAGTCGATATATCTGTTCTGAATATAACTGTGTTTTTTTGCAGGGTGTACAATACATCTGCTGTCTTTTTTTTCTTCAACAGGTTCATATAGAGAAGACAAAAGAATGGCAAGAAAGGTCATATCATAGGTAAGCCCAAAACGTGACAGTTCGCTGTGCCTTTGTCCCAGAGTATGGCACAAACCACAGTAGAACTGGCGGTATCTTGCTTTTTCATCTTCGTTAAGTGTATTGATGTTTGCCTGGACATATCCAAACATAATTTATTCCTCTTAGCTTTTTTTGATAAATGTGTTTTTACATTTTGGGCAGGTGATTTCAATTTTGCCTCTGCCTTTAGGCACCCTTACAGTTGTTCTGCACACAGGGCAGGCAAAAAATCTGTGGGTGTGTCTTTCGTTCCATTTTCTTTTCTGCAATGCAATTTTTGAGTCAAATTTTCTTTTAAATGTCAGATAAGCGGCAAGTTCCTGCTGACGTTTGTAGATGTTTTTGGAATACATTCTGACACAGTTGTAAATAATGATAGCCAGAAATATATAATAGAGTATACGCCATCCAAGCATAATATGCAAAATCATTGCAACAAAGGATGCCACAAGCAGAAAACGGGAAAACTGGTCAGCACCATATCTGCCGTACATAAAACGATACATAAATTGTTTAAATCTGTTCATGATAAATAAATTTGCTCCTTAAATATAATTGGTCACTATAGTTTCTTCAATGAATATAATAAAATTAAGAGTACGATTTGTGAAAAGGCGGGCTGCAAATTGTGAAAAAACAACGAAAAAAACGTAATTCACACAGAATTATAGTTCCTGTTTTAATTATAACAGTGATTATGGCTTTTACAATATATGCCGATTACAGTCTGCGTCCTGTGGTAATTACAGTTGCGCAGTACAGAATACAAAGCCTTATCAGCAAAGCGGTCAACAATGCAATTATCAATGTTATGGATGAAACAAATATTGAATATTCACAGCTTGCCGAAATAAAGAAAAATGATGCTGAAGAAATTGTTTCAATCAATTATAACAGCTTATATATCAATAAACTCAGGTCACAGCTTGTAAAATCTGCAATAGAACAAACGCAGAAAATCCCTGCAACCAATATATATATTCCCATTGGCAATCTGACAAGTATTGATATTTTGCAGAACAAAGGGCCAAAACTTAAATTTACAATCACACCGTCTTCGTATGTGGAAGCAGATGTGGAAAGTGTGTTTCAGAATACAGGAATAAATCAGATAAATCATCAGATTTTTATTGTGATAAAAGTTACAGCCAATGCACTTATACCAAACTATTCTACCAGCATTTATTCGGAAAATAAAGTATGCGTGGCAGAAACTGTTATAATAGGAAAAGTTCCCGATACTATAGGAGAAGGACTGATATATTCTGATAATTAAATATTGTAAATTTATATAATTTTTGTTATAATATGTGTTTGTAATATAGGAGAGGTGAAAGCAGTTGGAACTTAAAGCAGCACAGGAAAAATTGAATAGTTTAAAACAACTGGTGGAGTATCACAGTGATTTGTACTACAATCAGAATCGCAATGAAATCAGCGACTATGAATATGATATGCTTATGCAGCAGATCAAAAATATTGAAGCACAGTTTCCACAGCTTATCACCGAAGATTCACCGACTCAAAAGGTACAGGGACTTGCGAATTCTACCTTTGAAAAAGTAACCCAT
>JAGBFE010000353.1 GCA_018109965.1 Oscillospiraceae bacterium
CGAAAGGTGAGTCAATCAGCTCTCTTGCTGCAAGCACAGCGTGTGCAGTGCCCCAAGGCTTTTTGCGGTTTTCAGGCACAGTGAAGCCTTCCGGCAGGTCATTGATATCCTGATAAGCATATTTGACATTGATAAATTTGCTCACGCGGTCGCCCACTGATTCTTTAAAGTCTTTTTCAATTTCCTTTTTGATGATAAAAATTACAGTTTCAAAGCCTGCCTGTTTTGCATCATAAAGGGAATAATCGATAATGATTTCTCCGTTTGGACCAACAGGGTCAATCTGTTTGAGCCCGCCATAACGGCTGCCCATACCTGCTGCCATAACTACCAATACAGGTTTTTTCATATTTTACTCCTTGTTTTCAGGATTGTTTTTTTATTTAACATATATGTAGCATACAAAAGGTAATAATATCAGATAAAATTACAAATTGCAATACCGAATTGTGCGGCGGATAAAAGATATCCAATCAGCGGTCAGACATTAAATCAATCTTCAAAGCCGTTAGGGTTCTGGCTCTGCCATCTCCAGGCATCGCGGCACATCTCTTCAATGCCGTTTTCAGCTTCCCATCCAAGCTCATTTTTTGCTTTGGATGCATCTGCGTAGCAGGTTGCAATATCACCGGGGCGACGGTCTTTGATTGCATATGGAACAGGCACGCCGTTTGCTTTTTCAAAGCTTTTTACCATATCCAGCACGCTGTAGCCTGTACCTGTGCCAAGGTTGTAAAGGCAAAGACCTGCATTTTCCTCAAGTTTTCTGAGAGCTTTAACGTGGCCTTTTGCAAGGTCAACCACGTGGATGTAGTCGCGCACGCCTGTGCCGTCGTGGGTGTCGTAGTCATCGCCGAATACACCAAGCTGCTGCAGCTTGCCAACCGCAACCTGTGTTATGTAAGGCATAAGGTTGTTTGGAATACCGTTTGGATTTTCGCCGATTTTGCCGCTGATATGTGCGCCGATAGGGTTAAAGTAACGCAGGATAACCACGTTCCATTCCTTGTCGGCTTTCTGTATGTCGGTCAGAATCTGCTCCAGCATACTTTTGGTCCAGCCGTAAGGATTGGTGCATACACCTTTTGGGCATTCTTCTGTAATAGGCACAAAAGCAGGGTCGCCGTAAACTGTAGCAGAAGAAGAAAAGATGATATTTTTGCAGCCGTGGTTTTTCATCACTTCCAGCAGCACAAGGGTGCCTGTGATATTGTTGTTGTAGTATTCCCATGGCTTTGCAACGCTTTCGCCAACAGCTTTAAGGCCTGCAAAGTGGATAACACTTTCTATGCTTTCCTTTTCAAAAATTTCTTCCAGGGCAGCTTTGTCAAGAATATCGGCCTTGTAGAATTTAACATCCTTACCTGTGATTTCTTTTACCCTTTCAAGGCTTTTTTCGCTGGAATTGCAAAGATTGTCGACAACAACAACTTCTCTGCCGTTTTCCAAAAGTTCCACAACGGTGTGGCTGCCAATGTAACCAGCGCCGCCTGTAACAAGAATTGCCATAAGTGTCCTCCGAAAATTTATAGAAAAAATTTATTGTAAAAAGTATTTATATTCCGATACATATTTTCACAATATATCATTATAATTTTATCACAAATACAGATATTATCAATAGAAATTTGTGTTTACAGCACCGCAGTATGATGCATTTGACCGCAATTTGTGCACAAAACAGCGAAATGTCAATATTGTAATATAATTGTAATATTATTATATATTTAATTGGATAAAAAAACGTTGACATAAATATAACGAAATGTTATTATATTGTTTGCAATCAAATGAATGAAAATTGAATTGCGAAATCTATTATCTGAAAAAATAAAATTGGAGGAATTACCACAATGAAAAAGTTTTTTGCTTTGGCATTGACAGCTGCACTTGCAATCTCCATGGTTGCTTGCTCTTCTGCTCCTGCTTCTTCTGAAACAGAACCAGAAGTTACATACAAAACAGGTATGGGTACAGTTATCTCTGTAAAACCAACAAACGAAGACGCAGCTGAAGAAACAGGTGCATCTGCACAGGTTAACACATCTATCGTTGTTGCAACATTTGACTCTAACGACAAAATCGTTTCTGTAACAATCGACGTTGCACAGCAGACAGCAAAATTTGACCTCGAAGGTCAGCCAGACGGCGAAGTTGATCTCAGAACAAAGATCGAAAAACAGGGCGACTACGGTATGCTCAAAGCTTCCGCAATCGGCAAAGAATACTACGAACAGATCGAAGCTCTTGAAGCTTGGATGACAGGCAAAACTCTCAGCGAAGTAGTTGGTATGCCAACATTCGAAAGAGATGCTTCTCACACAAACGTTCCAGACGTTGAAGACCTCAAAGCTTCCGTAACAATCACAGTTCAGGACTACCTTGCTGCTCTCCAGAAAGCATACGACAATGCAGTTGAATGCGCAGGCGTTCCAGCAAAAACTGGTCTCGGCACAGTTATCTCTGCTTCTGTAGCAGGCGAAGATGCTGAAGAAGAAACAGGCGCTTCTGTACAGATCAACACAAACATGATGGCAGTTGCAGTTGACGCTGACGGCAAAATCGTTGCAGCACAGCTCGACGTTGCACAGCAGAAAGTTGCTTTTGACATGGACGGCGTTGCAGGCGAAACAGACCTCAGAACAAAAGTTGAAAAAGAAGGCGACTACGGTATGCTCAAAGCTTCCGCAATCGGCAAAGAATACTTTGAACAGTCCAAAGCATTCACAGAATGGATGGTTGGTCAGACAGTAGCAGAAGTTGCTGGTATGCCAACATTTGAAAGAGATGCTTCCCACACAGCTGTTCCAGACGTTGAAGACCTCAAAGCTTCCGTTACAATCACAGTTGGCGACTACCTCGAAGCTCTCAAAGAAGCAGAAGCAAACGCTAAATAATCTGAAACATTAAGTCAATAATCAGATAACTACAAAAACAGGTGCTCAGGAATTACCTCCTAAGCGCCTGTTTTTTATTTTGTATCTTTGGCAGATATGACCGATAAATTAAAAACACCATCAGATATATAACATCTGATGGTGTTTTGATTATTGCAAATCTTCCGCATAATATTTGTAGTTAGGGAATTTGACGTAAAAATGGCGCAGCATTGCTTTTGCGGCACCTTCAGCATCCTGGTTTTTTATCAGCATAACAATTTCCCTGTGAGAATCATAAAAGTTTGTGCCGTCAGTGTTGGTTATCTGTTCACCGATAAGGTCAATGATGCTTTCATAAAAGTTTATAAGCAGTGGGTTGCCGCTGATTTTAATAAGCTGCAGATGGAATTCACTGTTGAGCGCAATACGCTGCTCCAGTGTTTTTGGTCCTTCCATACGTGTCAGTATTTCTTCAAGTTCTTCAATCTGCTTGTCGGTTCTTTTTCTTGCGGCAATTTTTGCATTCTGAACTTCAAGAATGTAACGTACTTCAAGAATGTCATCCATATTGCCCTGTTCTGCGTAGAAGGACAGAATGATAGGATTGAAAATCTTGTTCTGATATGGCAGGATGTAGTTGCCGTCACCCTGGCGGGATTCCACAATGCCCATTGCTTCAAGGATGCTTATAGACTGTTTAAGTGCAGGGCGGCTCACACCCATCATTTCTGCCATCTGTCTTTCAGGCGGCAGCTTGTCGCCCGGTTTGAGTGTACCTTCTTTGATAAGCTGTGTAATCTGTTTAAGTATTTTGTTGGAAAGTTTGTCTTTAGCTTCAATAGCTGTAAACATCTGCATATAACCTCAAAAAATAGATATCAATTAATTATACCATATTTGAAGCACAAATCAAACATTCATTTTTGCTTTTTTACAACAAAATTGCTTAAAACAAGATACACAAGGCACACAACAACTGCAACAGCAGGAGCAAACATAACAGTGATTATATCTGTTGGCATGACTCCAAGGAAGCTTGCAGGATTTATACAGTTGGAGTGCCACGGAATCACAAGAGTGCACAGTATGCCGCCAATAGTGGATGTGGTCATAAGTGCACTGAGGTCCAGATTTTTGCTTTTGTATATCGGCAGCATAAAGCCCAAAACAATAACGCAGGAGGTTATCCCCGATGCAGACATTGCATTTATTGCAAATGTGATGATAAGTGTGTAAACAGCGGCAGAAAAAACACCTTTAATTCTGTTTTCCACAGGTTTTATGATAACCTCGGTTATTCCACAGGTGTTAAGTGCGCCCATAAGTGCAAATGCCAGAATAAACAGCAGGCACACACCGCTCATGCTCTGCATACCTCCACGGCTGAATACAGCGGTTATTATTTCATTTCCGCCATTGAATTTTGCGCCGGTCCACATTGATTCAATAACATCTGCAAGACTGTTGCCCTGATAAAAAACAGATACCGCTCCGCCCGAAACTATACCGCTGATAATGGCAATCAGTGTAGGCTTTCGCATAAACATAATTACAAGAACAATGGCAAGTGGAACAAAATTGATAATGCCCGTATTGAAAATGTTTTCAATTTCGCTGACAAACAACTGTGTATCCTGAGGATTGCCCAAAGTTATTGCATAGTTTTTGTTTATAAAGTAATAAATCACAAGGCATATAGCAGCACTTGGAGCGGTTATCTTAAGCTGGCATACAATAAAGGATACAATGTCTTTTTCCACAAGACCACAGGCAAGATTGTTGTAGTCAGACAGCGGTGAAAACACATAGCCGAAGTATGTACCGCTGATAACTGCCGATGCAGTAATCAATGACGGTATGGAAAAGCTTGCAGACATAACAATAAGTGCAAGGCCCACAGTGCCGCAGGTGCCAAAAGCTGTGCCTGTAAAAAGTGCAAAAATCATACACAGCAAAAAGCAGGCAGGCAAGAATACTGACGGGGAAACAAGGTTTATACCAAGCTTTGTTATTTCTGCAATGGTGCCGCAGCTGTTCCATACACCTGTCATAGCGCCGACAGCGAGCATGAAAAGTATGGGCGAAAACGCTCTTTTGCTGTATTCTGTCATACCGCTTTGTATTTCGGTAAATGAATAGCCAAGCCTCATACAAAGAGGGATGGCAGCGGCAAGGGAAAGCAAAAACAGCGGCTGCACACTTATGCCCAGCACAATAACGGGCACTGTTACAATGCCAAAGGTGACGATTATTATCAATAAAGAATATTTTAAGGATGGTTGTTTCATACTGTGTTCCTTCTGCAGTTTATTTTATGAAATGTAAAGTGAATTGTTGGCAGAATTGTCTGATGATTATATTATACAGTCTGTGGGATACAAAATCCACTTTGACAATTGTGCAGATAAAGCAAAAGCGGAACGAATATCGTTCCGCTTTGCAAAAAGGATAAAATTATGCTTTTGTTTCGTCTTTTTTAGGTTCGATTTTTTTGATACCAAAGCCTGTGAAGCCCCAAAGGATTGCAAAGAGGAAACCTGTGTAGTTAAAGATTGCCCATGGTACATAGTCGAATGTTGCAACACCCAGTGTTGAGGACATATAAGCACCGCCAGCTGACCAAGGAACAAGCGGGATGGAACAGGTACCTGCATCTTCCAATGTTCTGGAAAGGTTTTTTGCATCCAGATTTCTTTCTGCAAATGCGTCTTTGAAAAGTTCGCCGCAAAGGAGAATTGGAATGTAAGCGTTACCAACAACAAGAGCTACGATAAGTGTTGCGATAACTGTAACAAGGATAAGTGTACCATCGCTGTGAACAAATGTTCTGAGTTTTGCAAGAATAACTTCCATAAATCCGGCTGCAGTCATTGCACCTGCAAAGAGGAATGCACACAGAACTTTAAGCACTGTTGTCATCATACTGTTCATACCGCCGCGGGTTACAAGAGATTTGATAGCTGCAGGTACAGCTTCAGGGTCAACGCCTGGAAGCATGGAAACATTCATACCGCCAAATGCTGCTGTGATTGTGGAAGCAAGGCTTGCGCCCTGGAAAATCATTGCCAGCACTGCAGCAACAACGCTTGCTGCAAACATTACAGGGATAGTTGGTTTGCCAAGAGCTGAACCAACAAGAACGATTACAAGAGGGAGAAGCAAAAGAATATTGAAATTGAATGTAGCTTCAAGTCCGCCAATCATTTCAAGTGCGCCCATTGTACCGCCTTCTGCAACGATAGCATCGGAACGGCCTGCAATAAAGTAAACAATAAGACAAACAATTGTTGCAGGGATTGTTGTGTAGAACATATGGCCGATATGTTCAAAAAGTGTTGTGCCGGCAGCAACAGGAGCAAGGTTTGTTGTGTCGGACAAAGGAGACATTTTGTCACCAAAGTATGCACCGGAGATGATTGCACCTGCAGCAGCAGGGAGACTTACACCAAGGCCGGAAGCAACACCGATAAGTGCAAGACCAACTGTACCTACGGAGCCGAAGGATGTACCTGTACATACCGAAACGATTGTTGTGATGATAAATGCACATACAAGGAACAGTTCAGGACTTAAAAGTTTAAGACCGTAGTAGATAAGCATTGGAATTGTGCCGGAAAGCATCCAGGTACCGATAATCATACCAACAAATACAAAGATAAAAATTGCCATAAAGGATTTGCCGATTTTTTCAGAAACTGCATCGGCAACTTCCTGCCATGTGGTGCCGTATGCCATTGCGAGCAGAACAGTGATAAAGGAACAAACGAGAAGCAGAACTTCTACACTGAGTCTGAATTTGCCAAAGCCTATGCCCATAAGTACTGCCATAATCAGAATCGGCAGAGCGGCAACAGCAAAAGGCGCTGTACGTTTAGTTTTCATAATATACCTCCAGAATAATGTCTGTTAAAGGTTTTTGTATTATTCATCAATGGAAACACCAAGTGTTTCGGTGAGTTTTTTGTATTCTTCGCTGAGTTTGAGTGTGTATGGGCCAGGAACTACGCTGCCGATTTTTTTGCCGTCAATCATCTTTACAGGAGCAAGTTCTGCAACTGTGCCGCAGATGAAAACTTCGTCGGCATTGTAGAATTCGTGAACGGAAACATTTCTTTCTTCAACTTTCATGCCCAAATCTTTTGCAATTTTGATAAGTGTTTTTCTTGTTACACCAGGCAACTGGGAGTCTACAGTAGGCAGAATAAATACGCCGTCTTTTATCATCTGCAAACTTGTGGAGTTTGTTTCTGCAACATAACCGTTCTGGTCCAGCATAATTGCTTCATCAGCACCCTGACGGATAGCTTCAATTGCAGCCATAATCTGGTTAAGCTGGTTGCAGCAGTGGATTTTTGGGTCCATATACTGTGGATTATAACGTTTAAGCCAGGTTGTTACAAGTGTTACGCCCTCTTTGTTAAAAATTGGAGGTTTCTGGTCAACACAGATTACAATTGAAGATTTTGTGATGTTGAGTGTTGGGTGCATACCTGTCTGAGCTTTAAAACCGCGTGTAATCTGCAGTCTCATATGCAAATCTGTAAAACCTGCATCGATATTTCTGCGGATAAGTTCTTTTACGATTTCCTTGAGTTCTTCAGGTGTTTTGCCGATATCGATATCCAGAGTGTAACAGGATTCGTAAAGGCGTTTGATGTGTTCGTCAAGGCGATAAACTCTTCTTCCATATGCGCGGATACCTTCGTAAACGCCGTCGCCATGCTGGAAACCGGAGTCATAAACTGAGATAACAGCTTCAGATTTTTTTACAAATTCGCCGTTGACATAAAGAATTGTGTCTGCTATTTTGTTGCCGTGCAGCATAATGCTGCCATCTGGGTTTACCTGGGATAATTTGTACATAAAATCCTCCTTTGTTTTTGTTATGATATTACTTTAATTATTGGTCGCGTGGTATATTGGTATTACCATTTGTCCATATTGTAGCCTGTATATCATTAACAGTCAATAGATTTGGAACAACTTTGTACAATTGACCAATTGGTATTACCAATTTTGTGTAATTTAACAAATTTCATAACAGAATGAATGCAGTGCTGTTATGGTGTAAAAACACAATTGGGTTATATATAAACAAAAAGATATCTGTTCTTTCAGATATCTTAAAAAACTATTGAATTTAAATGTGAATTGGCTTACGATATATTCATAAAAAACAATAGTACACTATAATAAAAGATAGATATAAAATTTTATGAACAAAATCAGCAGTGAAATTCTATATATAAATATTTTCGGCTGACTGTATGCAGATAACAAATTGTACAACCAAACAACGAGGTAACTATGAACAACGAAAATATGACATTTAAATTCTGGGATAAATATATGCATCTTGAACAGGAAGATTTAAAACTGTTCAATTTTGTGCTGCAGTTTGATTTTGGCGACGGCAACGGCGAGTATTCCTGTGAAGAACTGAAAGCTGCAGACCTTGATGTAAATCAGGTCCTTGGCTGCCTTAAATTTATTGTCTGCGGTTACAATGATGGGGTGCACAACTATCTTGCTTTCCTTGATATTGATGAGGAAGGCGGCGTGGGCTACAACTTTTTCAAGGACGGCAGCGAACAGCCTGTTGCGGTGGAAGATGCCGAAATTGTTGCGGCAAACATCTATGCAATTGTCAGCGACTGTCTGGTTGAAAATTTTGACAGATAAAATAAAAGCCTCTGATGTC
>JAGBFE010000354.1 GCA_018109965.1 Oscillospiraceae bacterium
GCATATAAACGGCGCTACAAACCTGAAAAAACCGGCGGAGAAGACAGCGAAAAAGCAGACAAAAACCGCGAAAAAAATCAGATAAACAGTAAAAGACAGGGCAGGAAACCGCAGTGGTTTCCTGCCTTTTGTGTATATTGACGAAACCCTGCGCAAACAGCAGAAATAGAGTCCAATAAGACTTTTTTTATCGATTTGTACAGCGCAGATGGACGGTTGTTTATGCAAAAACTACAAATTTGTTGTTAAATAGAACAAATCTGTTAATTATTTAACTGCATTTTCGGCCATTTTAACAAAAATTCATAATTTGTACACAAATCGGTTGAATTATATAGTCAATTTGTACTATAATGATGTCATTATATTATAGGGGAGGATATATCTATGTCTTCAAAAGAAAAAATTGTTCAGTTGGTTGATGCCAAAAAAGATTTCTTCGCAAAAGTAAGCGATGACGTATGGGCAACACCTGAACTGGGCTTCCTTGAATTTGAATCAGCAAAAACACTTATGAACGCTCTGGAACAGCAGGGCTTCACAGTTGAAAAAAACCTTGCAGGTATCGAAACAGCATTCAAAGGCACATGGGGCAGCGGCAAACCTGTTATCTCATTCCTGGGTGAATTTGACGCTCTGCCACTGGTTAGCCAGCAGGCTTCCTGCAACGTTAAAATTCCTGTAGAAGAAGGCGGCAACGGCCACGGCTGCGGTCACTGCAACCTGGGTGCAGGCAGTATGGCTGCTGCAACAGCACTTAAAGAATATATGCAGGAAAACAACCTGCCGGGCACAGTTGTTTACTTTGGCTGCCCTGCTGAAGAAAGTGGCTGCGGCAAAACATTTATGGCAAGAGAAGGCGTGTTTGACGATGTAGATATCGCTCTCACATGGCACCCTGGCTCAACAAACTCTGTGTGGGGCATTTCATCCCTGGCAAATATCATCGTTGAATTCTATTTCAAAGGTGTTACCAGCCACGCAGCAGCATCTCCACATCTGGGCCGTTCAGCACTGGACGCAGCTGAACTGATGAACGTTGGTGTAAACTTCCTGCGTGAACACGTTATTCCTGAAGCAAGAATTCACTATGCATTCCGCGATGTTGGCGGCGGCGCTCCAAACGTTGTGCAGGACAGCGCAATGGTTCTTTACTTTATCCGCGCACCAAAAACAGAACAGGTTATGGAAATCTACCCAAGAGTTGTTAAATGTGCAGAAGGCGCTGCCCATATGACAGAAACAGAACTGACTGTTGAAATTAAAACAGCACTGTCTGACTATATTCCTAACGACGTTGTTTCACAGGCTATGAGCGACGCTATGATGGAACTGGGTCCAATCGATTTCTCTGACGATGCAAAAGCATTTGCAAAAGAAATGTACAAATCCCTGTCTGAATCAGACATCAAATCAGGCATCGGCTCACTGAAATCCTATATGCCTGCTGACGTGGCTGCAAAACGTGTGGAAGAAGCAATCATTCCTGATGTATTCCCATACAAACGCCTGCCTATCCATATGCCTGGTTCAACAGACGTTGGTGACGTTTCCTACGTTGTACCTACAGCACAGCTTTCAGCAGCAACAGCTATTATCGGTACACCTGGTCACTCCTGGCAGCAGACAGCACAGTCCAAATCCATTTTGGCCCACGAAGGTCTTACATACGCTGCAAAAGTTATGGCTCTCACAGGTGTTAAATTCCTGGAAAACCCTGAACTTGTTGTAAAAGCAAGAGAAGAACTGAACGGCGTAACAGGCGGCGTTTACAACTGCCCAATTCCAAAACACGTTCAGCCAAAACCATAACAGCACCACGGTTTTGATGTAAAATTGTTATACTCCGGCCGCCACAGCTTGCGGCCGGCTATAAAATAAAC
>JAGBFE010000355.1 GCA_018109965.1 Oscillospiraceae bacterium
CCGCACAGGTATTGCAATCAGTGACGTGACCGAATTCCTGGCAAGTCCTGTTTGTATAATCAAGGAAAAAAACACCCTTAAAGCTATCGACAAAATCTGCGAAAAAGCTGCGGAGCTGGGTGCCGAAATGATTGTTATCGGTAACCCCGTAAATATGGACGGCAGCCGCGGAGAGCGCAGCGAAAAATGCACCTTTGTGGCAGAGGAAGTGGCAAAAAAGGTGACTGTCCCTGTTAATATGTGGGACGAAAGGGCAACCACAAAAACTGCCCTGAATATGCTGAGCGACAACGGCACCTACGGCAAAAAACGCAAGGAAGTGCTGGATGCAGTTGCCGCAACGGTTATACTGGAAAACTATCTGCAGTACCGTAAAAATCACAGATAAAACGATACCCGTCACAAGCAGGTGACGGGTATTTTTTTGTTTTAACAATCGCTTCGCGCTGATTGTTGAATAAACTCTCTTTCCTTTTTTATCCGATAAAAAACATATCTCAAATCAATCATAATTCACCATGCACCCTCGGCCCGCCGCATATTATTTTCAGAACAAGTATTCCACCAATCCGTCATATATCGCCTCGGCAAACTGCCGCTGGTCGTTCTGCAGCTTCTGTGCATCGGCAGGGTTGGTGATAATGGCAAGCTCGATAAGCATTGCAGGCATTTGTGTGTTGCGCAGCACATAAAAGTCGGGGTTGATTTTTACCCCGCGGTCATTCAGCTGCAGCTGCAGTACAATCTGTCCCAATATATCCTGCGCCATATAATAGGCGGTGCTGCGGCTGCGGTAGACATAAATTTCGCTGCCATTGGCATTGGGATTGGTGGATGAGTTGGTGTGAATGCTCAAAAAATAATCAGCACCCCACCAGTTTGCCCTCCACACCCGTTCCTCAAGGCTTGTGCGGTTTGTATATCCCACCACCTGGGAAATACAGGTGCGGCTGGTGAGCACCTCAAAGCGTTCGTCCTGCCGCAGAATTTCGGCAAGAAAAATCCCCACATTGTAGGTCACATCCTGCTCCTTTAAACCACCCGCCTCTGCTCCCGAGTTGAACCCCGATGGATTGTGTCCCTGGTCGATAAAAATCCTGATTGCCATAATATCCCCCATAAAATATTTTTAATCTATTTTATGGGTACCGCCCGCTGTTTGTGACCTGTGTCACATACTGTTTTTATATAATAATATATACTATATATACAAATAAAATTTCCCTTGATAACAGGGCAGTTTTGTTGTATATTATATATGTGTATTTGTGCGCAAAAACGGCATAAACCGCGGTTTTTGTGACATAATATGCAGATAGTATATAATTTATGTTTTACATATTACTATAAAAATATTCGGAGAACCTATATGTTAGAACTCAAAAATGTTTGTTATTCCGTTGAAACAAATGACGGGGTAAAAGATATACTCAAAAACGTAAGTCTCACAATTGACGACCGTTTTGTTGTTATCACAGGGCCAAACGGCAGTGGCAAATCCACATTGGCAAAAATCATTGCAGGCATCATTGAACCTACAAGCGGCCAGATTTTGCTGGACGGCGTGGATATTACAGAAATGTCCATCACAGAACGTGCAAACCTTGGCGTAAGCTTTGCGTTCCAGCAGCCTGTGCGCTTTAAAGGCATCACAGTTCACGACCTTATCTGCCTTGCAGCAGGCAGGGAGCTGACAATCAGCCAGGCCTGCGAATTTTTGAGCGAATGCGGCCTTTGTGCAAAGGATTATGTTAACCGCGAGGTTAATGCTTCTCTCTCCGGCGGCGAGCTGAAGAGAATTGAAATTGCAATGATTCTTGCCCGCGGCACCAAGCTTTCTCTCTTTGATGAACCTGAAGCAGGCATTGACCTTTGGAGCTTCAACAGCCTTATCAAAGTGTTTGAAAATATGCACCGCACAATCAAAGGCAACATCCTCATCATCTCCCATCAGGAGCGTATCCTCAACTTTGCAGACCAGATTGTTCTGCTCAGTGACGGCGAAATCAAAAAAGTTGGCAAACAGGAAGATATTATGCCTCTTATCCTTGGCAGCAATCAGGTTTGCGAACAGATAAAAGTTTAAGGAGGAATCACTATGGCTATTGATGCAATTCAGAAAGACCTTTTGGAAAAAATTGCAGACCTGCACGAAGTTCCTCAGGGTGCTTACAACATAAGAGCAAACGGCACATCTGCCGGCAGAAATACAACTGCAAACATCGACATTGTTACAAAAACAGACAAACCGGGCATTGATATCATCATCAAACCGGGCACAAAAAACGAAAGCGTGCACATCCCTGTTGTTATCAGCCAGACAGGCCACACCGAAATGGTTTACAACGATTTTTATATCGGCGAAGACGCTGATGTGACAATCGTTGCAGGCTGCGGCATCCACAACACAGGCGACAGCGAATCAAAGCACGACGGTATCCACACATTTTTTGTTGGCAAAAACGCAAAAATCCGCTATGTTGAAAAACACTACGGCGAAGGCGACGGCAACGGCAAAAACGTGATGAACCCTACAACTGTTGTAAATATGGATGAAAACAGCTATATGGAAATGGACACAGTGCAGATTAAAGGTGTTGACAGCACCGACCGTCTGACCACTGCAAAGCTTGCAAAGGGTGCAACTTTGATTGTCAGCGAAAAGCTGATGACACACGGCCAGCAGAGCGCTACAACAAAATTTGAGGTTGACCTTGACGGCGAAAACAGTTCCACACACGTTATCTCCCGCAGTGTTGCAAGGGACGAATCCAAACAGCTGTTCCTGTCCAACGTTAACGGCAACAACGCCTGCAACGGTCACACAGAATGTGATGCAATCGTAATGGACAAGGCTGTGGTAAGCGCTATTCCGCAGATTCAGGCAAACCACACAAATGCAAGCCTGATTCACGAAGCTGCAATCGGCAAAATTGCAGGTGAACAGCTGGTTAAGCTGATGACACTTGGCCTTACCGAAAAACAGGCAGAGGAACAGATTATCAACGGGTTCCTTAAATAAGAGTTTAAAAAGGGAGATTTTTCTCCCTTTTTTGTTTTTAGGATACTTTATTCACTGCACTGACAGTGAGCACATTTATATTTGATTTTAAACACATCAGCAAGCCTGTTTTCGCAATTCCAAGCGAAATGGGTGTGCATGTCTGAGGGGTGGCTTTGAGCACCGCAGTGCGTACACCCCGAGTTGTACACCCAAAGGCGTTGCGGCTGTGAAAAGGAAGCAGGGGTCCGCTGCGTTGCAATCAGCGGCGGTTTTGGGCACTTTTGGCGGCAAAAGTGCCGAAAAAGGAGTTTTATGTACGGAATTGGTACCGATATAATCACAATATCACGAATTGAAAAAAGCCTTGAGAAGCCAA
>JAGBFE010000356.1 GCA_018109965.1 Oscillospiraceae bacterium
GCTGCTCAACAGTGATGAAGTATTTATGGAACTGATGTATCAGAACCAGACAACAAGCCTGCTTATCAGCGTAATCACTGCAATGGCTTTTGGTCTTATCGGTTTTGTTGATGACTATATCAAGGTTGTAAAAAAACGCAACCTCGGTCTCACTGAAAAACAAAAACTGGTGCTTCAGTTTGGTGTTACAATTGCATTTCTTGTTGCACAGCACCTTATCGGTCACCTTGCAACAACAGTGGTAATTCCTTTTGTTGGCACAGTTGACCTTGGCATTGTTTATTATCCGATTGTTTTTGCGGGTATTCTGTTTATGGTTAATGCCGTTAACCTTACAGACGGCATCGACGGCTTGTGTTCCAGTGTTACATTCATCGTTTCACTTGGTTTCCTTGTTATCTCTGCAGCTTACGGCTACTATGCAAACAGCATGTTTGCGTGTGCACTTGCAGGCGGCCTTGCAGGTTTCCTTGTTTGGAACTTTTATCCTGCAAAGGTTTTTATGGGCGACACAGGCAGCATGTTCCTTGGCGGTGCAGTGGTTGCAATGGCATGGGCAGTCAGACGTCCTGAAGTGCTGGTAATCATCGGCATTATCTACACCGTGGAAGCGCTCAGCGTAGTAATTCAGGTTACATACTTTAAACTCACACACGGCAAACGTATTTTCAAAATGAGCCCTATCCATCATCATTACGAAATGAGCGGTTGGAGCGAAGTTAAAATTGTATGGTCATTCTCTGCAATCGCAGCAATTTTTGGCATACTGGCTTATGCTTATATGTATGCCTGCTAATACATAACAGATTTATTGGAGGATATCGGTTTGGATTCTCAAAAAGGCAACAAAAAATTTAATATCAAAAGCTTTTTCCGCTTTGCCGACAAGGGTACCAACATCGATATGCCTATCCTTATCATTACACTTACATTGCTGGTTTTCGGGCTTGTAATGCTTTATTCAGCAAGCTATGTTAAAGGCATTTATGAAAAAGGGGACAGCCTGCATTATATCAGCAATCAGCTTGTGTATGCGTCGGCAGGTCTTGTTGTTATGGCGTTTGCAGCCAAAATGGACTATCGTGTGCTGCGCCGTTACAGCAAATTTGTACTTGCAATTGCCTATGTATTGCTTGTTATAGTTCTGTTTATGCCGGAAATCAACTATGCAAAACGCTGGATATTTTTCCCTACACCAACCCATCCTATCGTTACATTCCAGCCGTCCGAAATTGCAAAGTTTGCACTCATCCTTGTTTTTGCTGACCTGATACAGAAAAAGGGCGACAAGATGAAAACCTTTCAGCACGGCGTTGTCCCATTTGCTGTCATCCTTGGTTCAATGGCACTTCTGTTTTTGCTTGAGCCGCATATTTCGGGCACAGTTATTCTGTTTGGTATCGGCGTAATAATGATGTTTGTTGGCGGTACCGACATCAAATGGTTTGTAACAGGGATAATCCTTGTTCTTATTGCAGGCGTTGCAGCAGTTATTATTGAACCTTCACTTGTTGGCCGTGCATCAGGCCGTATCACTGCATGGCTTAATCCCGAAAGTGACCTGCAGGGCGATGGTTACCAGAGCTATCAGAGCTTGCTTGCAATCGGCTCGGGCGGTTTGTTTGGCCTTGGTCTTGGCAACAGCAGACAAAAACATCTGCATCTGCCGGAACCTCAGAACGACTTTATCTTTGCGGTTATCTGCGAAGAACTTGGTTTTTTTGGCGGCATGATGGTTATGGGCCTGTTTTTTGCACTGCTGGTGCGCGGCATTTATATTGCATCAAGAGCAAAGGACAAATTCGGTGCAATGATGGTGGTTGGCATTATCTCGCAAATATCCATACAGGCGTTTTTAAATATTGCGGTTGCTACCAACACAATACCAAACACGGGCATCAGTCTGCCGTTCTTTTCCGAAGGCGGCACATCACTTATGATGCTTCTGGCCGAAATGGGCATTGTGCTGTCCGTTTCACGATATGCAAATCTGGAAAGAGGAGAATAATATATGAGAGTTATCATAGCTGCAGGCGGCACAGCAGGGCATATAAATCCCGGCCTTGCAATTGCTGAAAAAATAAAAAAAGAACATACCGATGCCGACATTATGTTTGTTGGCAGAAAGCAGGGTATGGAATATAAACTTGTGACACAGGCAGGCTACAAATTCAGCCATATGGAAGTTACAGGTTTTCAGCGCAGTTTTTCTCCCGAAAATATAAAACGCAATATTATTACAGTTAAAAACCTGCTCACAGCATCCCGTGCGGCAGACAAAATTCTCAACAGTTTCAAACCTGACCTTGTTATCGGCACAGGGGGCTATGTTTCGGGTCCTATTGTCCAGCAGGCTGCAAAACGCGGCATAAAAACCGCACTGCACGAACAGAACGCCTTTGCAGGTGTTACAAACAAACTGCTGTCCAAATGTGTGGACAAAGTTTTTGTTGCTACCGAAAAAGCAAGCAAATATATGGCACACCCCGAAAAATGCATTCCTTGCGGCAACCCTGTCCGCCAGGAAATCGTGGAAGCCGATACATTAAAAGCAAAAGCAGAACTTGGTGTTGAAGGCAAGCTTGTTGTGCTGTCCTTCGGCGGTTCTCTTGGTGCGGCAATGGTCAACAAGGCAATGCAGCACCTTGCATTACATAACAAAAACAGGGATGATATTATTCATTTTCACGTTGTAGGCAGATATGACGAAGGTGAATTTGAAAAATATCTCAAAGACAATAATCTTGACGATGACAGTAAAATAAAGGTATATGAATATCTTTATGATATTGCAAAATATATGGCAGCAGCAGATATTATCATCTGCCGTTGCGGCGCACTCACAATTGCCGAGCTCAGCTGTATGGGCAAGGCAAGCATACTTATCCCGTCACCAAATGTTGCCGAAAACCATCAGTATCACAACGGCAAAGTGCTGGAGGATATGGGTGCGGCGATTCTTATTGAAGAAAAAAATCTTAACGAACAGACTATAACCGAAAGTTTTGAAAAGCTTTATCAGAACCCACAGCTTGTAAAACAGATGGGCGAAAAGGCAAAACAGGCACACAATCCTGACTGTATTGATATTATTTACAACAATCTGATGGAACTTTTGTAAATAAATTGCGGAGGTGTCAGCGATGAAATGTCCCTGGTGTGAAAATATAATGACTGAAGGCTACATCAACAGCGCACGGCAGGTTGTTTTTTCTGAAAGACAGAATGAGGATTTCTTTTATTTTGGCAGCAAGGAAGATGTAAAACTGACACAGCACAACTGGACAAGACCCTGTGCAAAGGCATACCACTGCAAAAACTGCAAAAAAGTTGTAGTGGATTATGGTGTTGAAATTGAATAGAATTTTTGCACAGCAATAACAAAAAATCACCCTTTGGCATATTATAGGCTAAATGGGGTGATGTTTTGGAAAAACTGATTATCAACGGCGGTAAAAAACTGTACGGAAAGGTAAATATCCCTGCGGCTAAAAATGCAATTCTGCCAATACTTGCGGCAAGTCTGATGCTGGATGGAGAAAGCTGTATTTATCCCTGCCCAAGATTGTCAGACATAGAGGTTTCGGCTGATATTATCGAAGCACTGGGCAGCACTGCGGTAATGCAGGGGAAAAAGTTCACTGTTTTTTACAAAGACAGCGGTATATATCAGATACCCGAGGTGCTGTGCGGCAAAATGCGTTCGGGTATACTGTATCTTGCACCTGTTCTGTATCGCTGCGGAAAAGCGGTGCTGTATATGCCGGGCGGATGCAATATAGGGGCACGTCCTGTGGATATTCATCTTGACGGTCTCAAAAAGCTTGGTGCACAGGTGGAATGTGACGGGGACAAAATTACTGTCACAGCACCACACGGCCTGAAAGGAACACAGATAAAACTGCGGCTGCCAAGCGTGGGAGCAACACAGGCACTGATGATGGCAGCGGTAACAGCCAAAGGACTCACGGTGCTCAAAAACTGTGCAAGGGAGCCGGAGATTGTGGACCTTGCAAGATTTTTAAACTGTGCTGGTGCAAAGATAACGGGTGCAGGCCGCAATGAAATTATTATACAGGGGGTGTCATTCCTCAAAGGTACAGAGTACACACCCATACCTGACCGTGTTGTTGCGGCAACGGTGCTTGCGGCGGTCAATGCCAGTAAGGGCACATGTGTTGTGACAAACTATCCTGTGGAATATATGCAGCAGTTTGAAAATCTGCTGAAAACAACAGGGCTTGGCATTGTACATTATTCTGACAACGCACTTATTTACAAATGTGCACACATAAAAAGTGACATAGATGTGCACACGGGTTTTTATCCCGCTTTTTCCACAGATACAGGCCCGCTGCTGAGTGCGGCACTGGCAAACAATAAGGGTGTGCTCAATCTGTGCGAAACAGTTTTTGAAAACCGTTTTTCCTATAAGGATGATTTTTTAAAGCTCGGAATAAACTGCATAGTGGATGGTCGCACATATATTCAGAACGGATATTCAGAGTGTAGCGATATGCAGCAGCTGCAGGCAAAAGACCTGCGTGCAGGTGCAGCACTGGTTGTGGCTGCTCTTGCGAAAAAAGGAAATTTTGAAATCACGGGTTTAAACTATATTGACCGTGGTTATGAAAATATAGAGGAAATCTTTTCTGCACTGGGTGCAGATATAAGGAGAATTCAGCTTGATTAACAAAAAAAAGACAGAACTTAACAAAGCTGAAAAGGCGGCTGCAAAACAGTCGCCTAAACGTGTTTCCCGCAAAACTCTGCGCCGCAGACGTATGATAAAAAGACTGCTTGGTATGCTTGCAGTAGCTGTTGTAGCTGCAGCAGCCATATTTGCAGCAATGAAACTGCTTTTTGTTGTGCGCACAGTGGACATAAAAGGCAGTGATATATTTACAGTAAAGGAAATCAGTGATTTTGTTGCTATTCCGCAGGAAGAAAATATCTTTAAAATAGATACAGAGGCAATAGAAAAATCTCTGGTTGAAGAATTTACCTATATAGACAGTGCAAAGGTGATAAAAAGATTACCTGACCGCATTGATATTACCCTTGAGGACAGCCATGAAAGTTTCTATGCAATTGAAAATGATAAGTATGCGGTTTATTCCCAAAGTTTCAAAAAGCTGCGCAATTCATCAGAGCCTCCACAGGGTGCGGTATGGCTTGACATTGAAATGACCAACGAAGAAAAACTGACTTCGGTAAAAAATATACTGGAACTTTTCAGAAAATATGCACTTGATAATATTACTGCAGTTTCGGTAAGTGATGAAGGCATGATTGGTGCAATATACGATGACCGCATTGAAATTGATTTTGGAACGGTGCTGGATATTGACTATAAAATAAAGATGTGCAAAAAGATTCTGGACGAAAAAATCCCGGAAGGTGAAAAAGGCGCAATCGATGCCACCGAGGGCGGCGAAGTTGTATACAAAAGGCAATAAATTAACATACAACTTTAGTGTTTTGTGTTGAAATAAGTTTGTATTTTTGCTATACTATAAGATAATAATTATTAAGATGAAAAATTGTTTTTAGATAAAAATTTACCGATTTAAAAATCGTTTATTGGAGGAATATATAATGAGCTTTTTCTTGGAAGATGACATTGTTGTAACAACTAACATAAAAGTTATCGGCGTTGGTGGCGGCGGTGGTAACGCAGTAAACCGCATGGTGGTATCAGGCCTCAAAGGTGTTGAATTTATATCTATGAACACCGATGCACAGGCACTTGCTATCTCAAAAGCTACACAGAAAGTTCAGCTCGGCTCCAAACTTACAAAAGGCCGTGGCGCAGGTGCAGACCCTGAAATCGGCCAGCGTGCAGCAGAAGAAAGCCGTGACGAAATTGCAGCAGCACTCAAAGGCTGTCAGATGGTATTTATCACTGCAGGTATGGGCGGCGGCACAGGCACAGGTGCGGCACCAATCGTTGCTGAAGTTGCAAAGGAACAGGGCATCCTTACAGTTGGCATTGTTACAAAACCTTTTGGTTTTGAAGGCCCACGCAAAATGAAAACTGCACAGCAGGGCATCTCCAACCTGCTCAAAAACGTAGACAGCCTTATCGTTATTCCTAACGACAGACTCAAATATGTTTCCGAAGAAAAAATCACACTTGTCAATGCATTTGAAATTGCAGACAACGTTCTCAAACAGGGTGTTGAATCCATATCTGAACTTATCAACGTTCCTGCATTTATCAACCTTGACTTTGCAGACGTACGTGCTGTGATGAAGGATGCAGGTTATGCACATATGGGCGTTGGCAGTGCAACAGGCCCAAACAAGGCGAGCGAAGCTGCACATGCAGCAATCCAGTCTCCGTTGCTTGAAACATCCATCAGCGGTGCACGCGGTGTTATCATCTCTATCACTTCCAGCCAGGATATCGGTCTTGAAGAAGTTGAAGAAGCTGCAACACTTATCACATCTTCCGCTCATCCTGATGCAAACATCATCTGGGGCGCATCCTTTGACCCTAACCTTGTGGACGAGCTCAGAGTTACTGTTGTTGCAACAGGCTTTGATGACAAACCGGAATCAGAACTGACAACAAGAAAAGCAGAACCTGTTGTGACAGTTCAGACAACAACACCAGCTGCAGAACCTGTTAAAGAAGAACCATCAATTGATGCAAAGGATATCGTTGAAGAACCTAAAAAGTTCGAAGATGACTCAAACTATCTTGATGACGTTATCAGAATTCTCCGCAGAAACAGCGGCAACAATTTTTAACAACTGAATTTTAAAGCCATCGTAAAGGGGTTGTGCATAAGGGCAAACCTTATGCGATGGCTTTTGCATTATATTTTAAGGAGGGCATACTTATGGATGAAAAAATGTATCACATCAATCTGAACAAAGCTGATATTCAGGGTGCAAAGTATGCTATCCTGCCGGGCGACCCGGACAGAGTGCCCAAAATAGCAGCATTTTTTGACAATCCGCAAAAGATAGGACAAAAGAGAGAATATGTTTCCTACCTTGGCGAACTTTGCGGCGAAAAGGTGCTGTGTGTCTCAACAGGTATCGGCGGTCCGTCCGCTTCGATATGTATTGAAGAACTCCATCAGCTTGGGGTAACCAATTTTATCCGCGTGGGCACCTGCGGAGGTATGCAGATGGATGTCAGGGCAGGGGATGTGATTGTGGTTACAGGTGCAATCCGTATGGAAGGCACCAGCAAGGAGTATCTACCAATCGAATTTCCGGCAGTGGCCGACCTTGACATAACCTGCGCACTCCGTGATGCAGTAAAAAAACTTGGATATTCCTATCACACAGGTGTTGTACAGTGCAAGGACAGTTTTTACGGTCAGCATGCACCACACCGCATGCCTGTAAGCTACGAGCTTGAAAACAAATGGCAGGCATGGATAAAAGGCGGATGTCTTGCAAGCGAGATGGAATCCGCCGCACTGTTCACAGTGTGTTCGGCACTGGGTGCACAAGCAGGTGCGGTTATGCTGTGCGTGTGGAACCAGGAAAGACGGAACCTTGGCCTTGACAACGACGAACAACACGACACCGAAAAGGCAATCAAAACTGCGGTTGAAGCAATAAAAATACTTATAAATGAGGGAAAGTGACCTATGGACAACGTTGTTTTTAAACAAAGTGTTATGGGCTTTAACAGAACACAGGTGCTGGAATATATCGACACACTTGTAAAACAGCTTAAAGAACAGGAAAATGAATATACACAAAAGCAAAAGGAACTGGAAGACGAAATCAGCTCCCTTTCTGCAAAGTGTGCCGAAAACAAGCAGGACCTTGCCCTCACTGTTGATAAAATCAAAGAACTCAGCATAGAACTTGATTATTTCAAAAAGAACAATGCTGAACTTAAAACACAGATTGACCATTACAAAAATCTTATTCTGACAAAAGACGGCGAAATTGTATCCCTCAAAAAAGATACTTTTGCTCTCAAAACACGCTGTGAACTGCTCACCGCAGAAAACGAAAGCTGGAAAAAACGTCAGGATAAAATCGGCGAATGTCTTATTGAAGCAAATATGAAAGCGGAAGAAATTGTCCGCAATGCCGAAGCTGAAGCAGAACAGGTAAAACAGCAGATGGTTCAGCAGACACAGGCACTCAAAGGTGATGTAATAAACCTCAAGGAAGAAATTGCCCGTGTGGAAGCACAACTGGAACAGTCCTTTGCAAAACTGCAGCATGCAATGGAAACAATGGATTCATCATCCAGAACAATTGAACAGCAGGTTGACGAGTATAAGGCAAAAATTGAAGCAATAGAAACCGAAAGTAAGGCTGAACTGCCAAAAGCACAAAGCAAAGACAAAAAGGTGGCATCCCTTGCTGATACATATGCAGTCAAAGTTCCTGCAAAACCTGCAAAAAAATCACTTACCGAAAGCGTACTGGATACAATCGCAAAAATTATCGGATAAACATAATTAAAAAATTCAGCATTCATAAAACAGTTTCAGGCACAGCAGTTTTCTGCTGTGCCTGTTGTTGTATACCCGACAAAATTATGATAGGATAAAATCAGTTAGAAAAATTTGAATTTTCTTAATGGATAATGTTGTGAGACATTAAGTGTCCCATTAAATAAAATAGGACATTGCTCGCTTTGTGTCCTGTACTTTTTAGTGGGTAGTAGATAC
>JAGBFE010000041.1 GCA_018109965.1 Oscillospiraceae bacterium
CGACACATATATGTCCATTATGCAGCGCGGCGGCGGTATAAACGCCACTGTTGTGCCTACAAAGGAAGCAACTGTGGAACAACTTGTGGAAGTCGGCAAAGAAAGACTTAACCGTATGCTGGAATTTGGTGTAACCACCGTTGAAGGCAAAAGCGGCTACGGTATGGACTGCGACACCGAAATAAAACAGCTGCGTGCTATGAAAGAACTGGATCGCACACATCCTGTGGATGTTGTGACAACCTTTCTTGGGCCACACAGCGTTCTGCCACAGTGGAAAGGCAGAGAAAGAGAATTTATCGACTATCTTCTCACCGAAGTTATGCCAAAGGTAAAGGAAGAAAACCTTGCCGAATTTGCCGATATCTTCTGTGAAAAAAATGTTTTTGAAATTGAAGACAGCGAATACTATCTGACCAAAGCAAAGGAAATGGGCTTTAAGCTTAAAGTGCACGCTGACGAAATTGTTTCCCTTGGCGGTGCTGAACTTGCCAGCCGTACAGGCGCAGTTTCTGCTGACCACCTGCTGAAAGCAAGTGATGACGGCATAAAACAGATGGCACAAAGCGGTGTTATCAGCACATTGCTGCCTGCCACAGCGTTTTGCCTTAAAGAACCTTTTGCCCCTGCAAGAAAGATGATTGAAGCAGACTGTGCAGTGGCACTTGCAAGTGATTTGAACCCCGGCAGCTGTTTTACAAACAACATTCCGCTGCTTGTTGCCCTTGGATGTATCCATATGGGTATGAGCATTGAAGAAGTTATCACAGCGCTCACCATCAACGGTGCTGCAGCTGTTGGCCGTGCCGACACAATCGGCAGTATTGAAAAAGGCAAAAAAGCTGATATCATTATGCTCAAATACCCATCCATCCATTTTATGCCATACCACACAGCAATCAACCTTGTTGAAACTGTTATCAAAAACGGTGAAACTGTGTACCATAAAGAGTGGTAATTGACTGAATATCAAAAAACAAAAGCAGTTTATCTTGATTTATCCGGGATAAACTGCTTTAATGTTATACATATATTATTTTATAAAGGAGGCGGCAACATGGGAAGAATTGTTGCAATTGCAGGCGGAGATTTGAAAAGCACAAAACCGCTTAATCAGTATGTCATCCGCCTGAGCGGAAAATACAATCCGAATGTTTTGTTTGTGGGGACTGCCAGTGATGATGCACCGCCATACATAAACAACTTTACTGCCGCTTTCAGCGAGCTTGGCTGTAATGTAAAATGCCTTAACCTTGTAAGTGAGGAATTTGACAAGGAAAAAACCGATGCCCTTGTAAACTGGGCAGATATAATCTATGTAGGCGGCGGTGACACCGTTGCCATGATGAAGGTGTGGAGACAGTACGGTTTTGATAAAAAGCTGATGGAAGTTTACAAAAATGACACCGCTGTGCTGACAGGTATAAGCGCAGGTGCAATATGCTGGTTTAAATGCGGACACAGCGACAGCGAAAGTTTTTACAAAGACGACTGGCAGTATGTATGGGCGGATGATATGCTGGGTATTTTCCCTGCTGCATTTTGCCCTCACTACAACGAAGACGGCCGTGACAGTTTTGACAGCATGCTGAAGGACAAAAATATGGTTGGACTTGCAATGGAAAACGACACCGCCTTTGTACTTAACGGCTACGAGCAGTACCACATCCGCTGCAATGAAAGTGCAAAGGCATATATGCTGCGCTATAATGGTGATGAGCTTGCAAAACGCGAAGTTATCTTCAAAGATGCAGGTCTGTGAAACCCGTGTGATATTTAACGGAACAAAATTGTATTTATTAAATATAAGTGTTAAAATGTATACATAAGTTATATATGACAAACGGAGGTATCCCACTATGAGCAAAAAACTTGTTACATATTTTTCTGCAAGCGGCGTGACAAAGGCTGTTGCCGAAAAGCTGGCACAGACATTAGGATCTGACATTTTTGAAATTGCACCAAAAGTGCTTTATACTGCAGCTGACCTCGACTGGAGAGACAAAACAAGCCGCAGCACTGTTGAAATGAACAACCTTTCATACCGTCCTGAAATGGCAGAGGGTGATGTTGACATTTCAGCTTACGACACAGTTTATGTAGGCTTCCCTATCTGGTGGTACATCGCACCTACAATCATCAACACCTTCCTTGAAAAATATGACTGGAACGGCAAAAAAATTGTGCTGTTTGCAACAAGTGGCGGCAGCGGCTGGGGCAAAACAGTTGAAAAGCTGGAAGACAGCTGCAAAGGCGCAGAAATTGTTGAAGGCAAAATTGTTGGCCCTACAGGTGTTACTGCAGAAGAACTTTTGAATTGGGCAGAAAGCCTTTGATTTTAAAAATTTCTGATTGTACAATATAATGCTCTGGGGTTTCTCCCTGTTCAAATACCCAAAAACTGCTCTGTGCAGATATCGTTAAAACAGCGGTATCTGCACAGTTTTTGTTTGCATTGACCTTGCCCCGTATTTTTTATATAATTTAATCAGTAATACCGAGGTGTTTATATGAGCACAAAAAAATTTATAAAAGAAAAACATATTGCAGAAAAGTTTTTCACTGACAAAATTGTGGACATCTGCCCTGTCGGGCACGGCAATATAAACTACACGCATATTGTTACGCTGGAAAAACCTGACGGAATAAAACACAGGGCTATACTGCAAAAAATAAACAACGGCATTTTCCCCGATGTTGATGCCCTTATGAGCAATATTTACAGCATCACCGAGTATCTGCGCAAAAAACTTTTGCCCCGGCACGACCCTGCACGCTGTGTTATGACGGTGGTAAAAACCCTTGACGGCAGGCTGTATACACAATACGGGGATGAATTTTACCGCTGTTATGTGATGGTGGAAAACACCATATCCTATCAGAAGGTGGAATCAGCCGAAGATTTTTATTACTGCGGTGTTGCCTTTGCCGATTTCCAGCGGGTTCTCCTCAATTATCCCGTTAGCACCCTTCGCCCTGCTGTAAAGGATTATCACAACACTATTGTGAGATATAACGATTTTATAAAAGCAACCGAAAACAACAAGGCAGGCAGAAAAGCTTTGGTTGAAAAGGAAATTGAATTTTACAAAAGCCGCAAAAACATTGCTCCGCTGATTATGGACCAAATAAACAGCAAAACCATACCGATGCGCCTTGTTCACAACGACGCAAAGCCAAACAACCTGCTGTTTGATACCGAAAGCAACAAACCGATATGCGTAATTGACTTTGATACCGTAAGCCTTGGGGCAGCCTGTTTTGATTTTGGTGATGCAATACGTTTTGCGGGTACAAGGCAAAGCGC
>JAGBFE010000042.1 GCA_018109965.1 Oscillospiraceae bacterium
CGCCTTTGCAGATTTTTCCTTCCGTGATGCCGGGGGAATGGAGCAGACAGCTTCCACCCACATCACAACTGTGACAACTCCGATTTATTCCAATCAGCTTGAGGTTGTAAAAAGCGCCGACAAAAACTTTATCACAGCAAACGGCGAGACAATTGTGTTCACTGTAAAAGTAACAAACAATACCTCCCGCGTGCTTGGAGATGTGGTTGTGACCGACAATCTGCCTGACGGCCTGACATATGTAGAGGGCAGTACAGTAATCAACGGACACACCGCCATTGATTCTGACCCTGCAGGCGGTATATATATTGGCGCTATGGACACCAAAGGCGAGGCAACGGTACAGTTTTCGGCAACTGTAAATCTGCAAAACTGAAATTTTAAGGGGTAAAAATGAAAAACTTTATCAACACCGCAAAAGTAGAATACACGATAAACGGTCAGCGCAGACAGGCGATGAGCAACAGTGTGGCAATATCTGCAATATTGAGCGACAACACATTGCGAGGGCGTGTTATAAGCAACAAAAACAGCAAAAAATGGATACTTAAGCTTATAAACAGAAATACAGGCGCTGTTGTTTATGCCATGCAGGGCGTTCATTCCCGCAATTTTTCCTTTACAGTAAATCCACAAAAAGAATATGCTGTGGAATTTTCGGCAAATCCCAGCTGCACATTGCGGCTTTACAACACTCCTGATGCCGTGACCGATGTGAGATGGTGTGACTGATAAAGTCAGATAATATCTGTACAACAAAAAACCTTGCAGTTTTCACTGCAAGGTTTGTTTTGTGGATCAGTCTATTTCAACAATTACTTTTTCGCCAGCTTTTGAAGCTGCTGCTTTCATAACTGTACGGATAGCTTTTGCAATTCTACCCTGTTTTCCGATAACTCTACCCATGTCCTCGGATGCAACAGAAAGATGAAATACTATTGCACCATCTTCGTTTTTGTCGCCACCTGTAACGGATACAGCTTCTTTGTTTTCAACAAGGCCTTTTGCAATATTGAGTAATAATTGCTCCATTACAGCCTCCGTTCAATTAGATGATGTTGTTTTTCTTCAAAAGTACTTTAACTGTATCTGTTGGCTGAGCGCCTGTAGCAATCCATTTTTTTGCTTTTTCTGCGTCGATGTTTACAACTGCAGGTTCTTTTGTTGGGTCATAAGTACCGATTTCTTCGATAAATCTGCCATCACGTGGGAATCTGGAATCAGCAACTACAACTCTGTAGAAAGGTGCTTTTTTTGCGCCCATACGGCGAAGTCTAATTTTTACAGCCATTTTAAATATCCTCCAAGAATAAAAATATGAATAATTTTTTTAAAATCTTAATTTTGTATATATTAACTGCTCTTTACCGGCAGATAATATCGGTTTAGTGGCCACGCATCATTCGTGCAAAGGCTTTTGGATTTTTTGTAACCTGCTTCATAATTTTCTGCATCTGGTCAAACTGCTTGAGAAGCCGGTTTACATCCGGCACTGTTGTGCCTGAACCCGCAGCAATTCTTCTTTTGCGTTTTGGATCGATGATGGAAGGTTTTTCACGTTCCTTTTTGGTCATGGAATTGATGATTGCTTCCACCTGCTTGAGTTCCTTTTCGGCACGTTCTTCATCTTCACTTTTGATGGAGCCTGCACCCGGAATCATTGACAGCATACTGCTGATGCCGCCCATTTTGTTAACCTGTTTAAGCTGTTCCAGCATATCGTTCATATCGAACTTGTTGGATTTCATCTTTTCAACAAGGTTTTTGCTTGATTCTTCGTCGGTAACCTCGCTTGCCTTTTCGATAAGGCTGAGCACGTCACCCATACCAAGAATTCGGCTTGCCATACGGTCAGGGTGGAACGGCTCGAGGTCGTCCAGTTTTTCGCCTGTACCGATAAACTTGATTGGTTTGCCTGTAACAGCTTTAACGCTGAGTGCGGACCCGCCACGGGTGTCACCGTCAAGTTTTGTTACAATCACACCGTCAAGACCGATTGTTTCGTTAAACTGTTTTGCAACGTTAACTGCATCCTGACCTGCCATTGCGTCGATAACCAGAAGTGTTTCGGTCACGTCAATGGTGTTTTTGATTTCGGTAAGTTCTGCCATCAGCTGTTCATCAATATGGAGACGACCGGCGGTGTCCAGAATGAGAATGTCATTACCGTAGTCACGTGCGTGGTTGTAGGCTTTTTTTGCAATAACCGCAGGATCTGTCTTGCCAAGCTGGAACACCGGAGCGCCTGCTTGACCTGCCACAATTTCCAGCTGTTCGATAGCTGCAGGACGATAGATGTCCAAAGCGGCAATCATAGGTCTGTGGCCCTGTTTGAGATACATCTTTGCAAGTTTTGCACAGTGGGTTGTTTTACCTGCACCCTGCAGACCGCACATCATAATAACTGTTGGACCTTTGTTGGCAAACTTGATGCGCTGGTTCTGACTGCCCATAAGGTTTGTCAGTTCTTCATTAACAATTTTGATAACCTGCTGAGCCGGTGTAAGGCTGCCCATAACTTCGGCGCCCATAGCTCTTTCGCTTACTGTGTTGATGAAGTTTTTTGCAACAGTGATGTTTACGTCAGCTTCCAAGAGAGCGATACGGACTTCACGCATTGCAAGCTTGATGTCCTGTTCGGTCAGCTTGCCCTTGCTTTTAAGCTTTTTAAAAGCACCGGCCAGCTTTTGACTTAAACTTTCAAATGCCATTTAGCCCTCCTGCTCTGCCAGACTTTCGATAATCTGCATGATATCATATGCTGACTTTTGTATATCATCATTTGTTGTATATGATGTTGTGTTGTAAAAGGCAATGTTCTGTGCATAGGTTTTGATTTTGTCGATACCGTCCATAAGACTGCGGTATTTTTCGGCAAAACCAACCTGTTCTTCCAGTTCGGTCAGCACGTTTTCGCCTCTTTTAATGGAATCCCTTACGCCCTGGCGGGTAATACCAAAGTTGTCAGCGATTTCTGATAACGAAAGGTCCATATGATAATACTGCTGCATCATATCCCTCTGCTTTTCTGTAAGCACATTGCCGTAGAAATCCAAAAGATAGGACATTTCCAGATTCTTTGACACTTGTTATTCCCTCCTTCTGTAAAGTTTTCGTGCTTTACACACCTCTAATATTATAGTGAAATGTATACCATTTGTCAACACTTTTTATGTTATTTTGCATAAAAATTTAATATATTTTTTTACATTTCAATCTTTTTTATTTTTTTACATTTTTTGTAATTGACTTGTGTCCAAAAAGCAAATATAATTGTATTAACACCCCCAGGGGGTGTAGGTATAAAAGGAGTGTTTTTATGAAAGCTGACAAAACAAAAGTTCTGCGACTTTTAAAAACCGCCCGCGGTCAGATTGACGGAATCATAAAAATGGTGGAGGATGACCGGTACTGTATCGATATCTCCCATCAGCTTATGGCAACACAGGCGGTGCTTAACACCACAAACAAAGAAGTGCTGACAGCACATCTCAAAGGTTGTGTAAACAACGCAAAAACACAGGACGAGCGGGATGAAAAAATTGATGAATTCATTAAAACCATAAGCAAGGTTCTGTAAGTTTATATATTGCAAATCACTGCAGCACCTTTCCGGACAGGCTGCAGTATGCAAATCACACAGTTATTTAAATCTGTTTAATACAAATTCATATAACAAGGAGAAGGTATGGAACAAAAATTCAACGTTACAGGTATGACCTGCTCCGCCTGTTCCAGCAAGGTGGAACGGGAAGTCGGCAAGGTAAACGGCGTAAACAAAGTCACCGTGAATCTGCTGACCAACAGTATGCAGGTTGATTTTGACGAAAACGTCACAAACAACAGTCAGATAATACAGACCATTGTAAAAGCAGGCTATGATGCCAGCGTGGTTGGTGCAAAAGCCGAAAACAGCACTGCCGCTGCAGAACAAAGAAAAATCGCAGACAATTCTGCCGAACTTGCTGCATTCAAAAAACGCATTGTGATTTCATTTGGCTTTCTGATTCCACTGATGTATGTTTCAATGGGTTCAATGTTCGGCGCACCGCTGCCGTTCTTTTTGACCGGTGTGGAAAACGGCATTGCATTTGCATTTACACAACTTTTGCTGTGTCTGCCTGTACTGATGGTAAACCACAAATATTTCAGCAAAGGGTTTTCTTCCCTTTTGCACGGAAGCCCCAATATGGACAGTCTGATTGCTGTGGGCTCTGCCGCAGGGCTTGTTTACGGCATATTTGCCATCTACCGTATGAGTTACGCTTTGGGTATCGGCGATATGGCAACTGTGCACGAATATCATATGAATCTTTATTTTGAGTCTTCCGCAATGATACTTGCGCTCATAAATCTTGGCAAGTATATGGAAACCAAAAGCAAAGGCAAAACAAGCGAAGCACTCAATAAGCTTATCAGCCTTGCTCCAAAAACCGCACTTGTTGAACGTAACGGCGACATTGTGGAAATACCTGCCAATGCTGTTGCTATTGGCGATGTGCTGGTAATCAAACCGGGCAGCAGTATTCCTGCCGACGGCTATGTGCTTGAAGGCGAAACACACATTGACGAAGCTGCAATCACAGGTGAAAGCATCCCTGTGTTCAAGGAACACGGCTCACAGGTTATTGCCGCAACAATAAACAAAGAAGGGTTTATCAAAGTCAAAGCCACAAAGGTTGGCAGCGACACAACCTTCTCGCAGATTATTGCACTTGTGGAAAACGCATCCTCCACAAAGGCTCCAATTGCAAAACTTGCAGATAAAATTGCAGGCGTATTTGTGCCTACTGTTATGACAATTGCACTTATCACCGCAGTTGTGTGGATTGCTTTGGGACACAGCTTTGAATTTGCCCTCAACAACGCTATCAGTGTGCTGGTTATCAGCTGTCCTTGCGCACTCGGCCTTGCAACACCTGTTGCAATTATGGTTGGCACAGGCAAAGGTGCCGAAAACGGCATACTGATAAAATCCGGCGAAGCGCTTGAAGTTGCCCACAAGGTACAGACAGTTGTGCTGGACAAAACAGGTACTATCACCGAAGGCAAACCAAGAGTGACAGACATCTGCCCTGTTGGCACTGACAAAGACAGACTTTTGCAGATTGCCGCAAGCATTGAAGCCAAAAGTGAGCATCCGTTGGCTGTTGCAATCTGTGAATATGCTGCTGAAAATAACATTGAACCTGAACAGACCGACAGCTTTGAAGCGGTAAGCGGCAAGGGCATTGCAGCAAAAATCGGGGAAGATTATTACATTGCAGGCAATGCAAGGATGATGCAGGAAAGCGGTGTTGACATAAGCAATATTGCTGAAACTGCCGACAAGCTTGCGGCTGACGGCAAAACACCGCTGTTTTTTGCAAGGGAAAGCGCTGTTATCGGTGTGATTGCAGTTGCAGACACCTTGAAAGCAGGCAGCAAACAAGCAATTGAGGCGATGACAAATATGGGCCTCCAAGTTATAATGCTTACAGGCGATAACCAAAAAACCGCAAACGGCATTGGCAAAGAGCTTAAAGTGAGCAGAATTATTGCCGAAGTGCTGCCGCAGGACAAGGAAAAGGTTGTGGCAGATTTGCAGAAGGACGGTCACGTTGTTGCAATGGTGGGTGACGGCATA
>JAGBFE010000357.1 GCA_018109965.1 Oscillospiraceae bacterium
CCATCAGTTTAAGGTACATCTCGTCACTTTCATACACAGTGCCGCCGCCCGAGTCAACATCCAGCAGAATGCCTTTGTTGCCTTCGTCCTCTATAAGCTCGTCAATGTAAGCCAAAGTTGCACTGTGGTCATAACCCACCCTTGCACTGCCTTCGTTGCCTGCCTGGATGGTGCCTTTTATGTTGATGATTGCATAGTATTCTTCAGGCGCTGTGGTTTCACTCACTGTTATTTCACCCGATATGATTTTGCCAAAGCCTGCACCCATAATGGCAACAAACACAAGGCACACAGCCACAAGAGCAATCAGTATATTTCGTTTGGTTTTCTGGTTTTTCAAAATAACACCCCTTTTACTATGTGTTTAATTATAATATTCTGACAGCAGATTAAGTTCTGAGTCATAAAAACATATTTTGTCAATTTTGTGTCGGTCAGCATCGGATATTTCGTATATATTTTTACAGCGATTTTCATCGCATATTTCTTTTTCTCCGCTGTTAAAGACCACTTCGACTAAAGAAATACGATTGTCAGTGACTATGTACAAATGACTGACCCAAAATGTGGTGTTTTCGTACTTTATTGTATCAAAATCGTATATTGTAAAGCCGCTTTCATCTTCGCGCAGAATGTGGGCATAAACGGTTTTGTCCGGCACATTATCATAACCGCTGACAAAGTTCATAAACCCGACCTTCTTGTTTATTTCCTGTTTGTCAAAAATCATACAGCCGATATTTGTGTATGCACCTTCCTGACCTGTGGCAAAAACAACCTTTGCAAAATCAGGCGTTCCGTTTATACTGTCGTGTTCCTCGGTGCTGCACACAAAAACATTTTCTCCTGTTTCCTGTGCAATCAGGTTGGCGTAATCAAGCTCCTGCTGTGTCACCTGATGGGGCAGTTGTTGGTTGATATAGTCTCTGGCGAGATTGCGGACACGGTGTCTTGCAAAAGGCAAAGCTATGAAAAGTATCAAAAGTACAGCAAAGCGCAGAGGATTTTTTGTGTTTTTCTTTTCCATAACATCAACCCTTTCGTGTTGCTTTTCGCAAAATACATTGCAGGGGCTGGTGAACTCATAGGGGGCTTTGCCCCCCTGCATGACGCAATTTTTCACGATGGGACGTGAAAAATTCTGCTGTCACCCCATAGATGAAACCGCCACATGCCATTCGGCGTGGCAGGTATAAAATTGCAGGGGCTGATGCCCGCATCAGCCCGCCATAATCTGTACAAAACGGTTTTGGACTGATGCCTGCATCGGCCCCTGCAATAAGTTAACCGATAAGTTTATTTGTTTTCTTCCCAGATAGGTTCTTTCAGCAGCCAGCGGCCTGTGTAGTCCTGATAGAACAGGTCACGGTTGTAGAATTTGTCAATAATTTTCCAGAATTCTGTTTCGGTGTAACCGCAGAACTGGCAGAAATCACGCACAGACAGCGGGTCAAGATTGTGGTCTCTTTCCTTGATAATCTGCACAGCTTCTTCTCTTGTCAGCATGCCGTAGCGGATGTATCTTGCTGTGTAGTCTGTTGCTGCAGCGTGGCCGAATTTTGGATATTTAAGCCAGGAGTGCACAAGATATGCACGGCTGTCAATCTGGTCAAAGTTTTCAGCGTGGTGTGTGCGGTCCCATTCGTGAGTAAGGTCGTGGAAACCACGGCTTTTTGCCAGCATATAGTTTTTGTAGCTGTTCCAAGGCAGGAAGTAGCTGAGATACATAGGGTCAAGACGTGCAAGGTCTTCGGCAGCAGGTGCCTTTGTCATTGCAAGGGCTGCAGGTTCAATGCCCCAGCTGAGCAGTTCTGCTTCGTCCATGCCGCTTGCAACGCCGTTTTCAATCTGGCTGCGCGCAGAGTATGTTTCTTCATCCTCGTTGCCGCCGTATTCATAGCTTACGTTTTCGCCGTAAACCAGCAGCATTGTGTTGAATTTAAGTGCCATATGCAGCGGGAATGTATAGATATGTCTGTCAAGGTACCAGGTTGGCTTACCGTATTTTTCAAACATATTTCTCATCAGAATTTTCTGTGTTCTGATGTCAG
>JAGBFE010000043.1 GCA_018109965.1 Oscillospiraceae bacterium
CATTGTTAACCATAATAGCTTTGTCTTCACCAAATTCGATAAAGCGTTCCATCTGTTTTTTGAAACAGTCACAGTTGTGCTGGATCGTTTCTCTGGTCATCATCTGGCGCATGTCGGAGTTGCCGGAAGGATCACCGATCATGGCTGTACCGCCGCCGATCAGGGCAAGTGGACGGTTGCCGGCCATCTGAAGACGCTTCATCAGGCAGAGAGCCATAAAATGACCAACATGAAGAGAATCTGCTGTAGGGTCAAAACCAATATAGAATGTAGCCTTACCTTCGTTTACAAGCTCTTTAATCTGTTCTTCATCTGTTACCTGTGCAATAAGACCACGGGCAACAAGTTCATCATAAATTTTCATTTACAATTCTCCTTTTATCTTAACTTTACTTAATTTTAAAACAAATAACACCTTCTGCTGAATAATCAGCAGAGGGTGTTAAAATACACGGTACCACCTCTGTTTGAATATTTTTCGCAAAATATTCCTCACAAAGTCTTTGACTTTTTTACTGTAACGGGTAAACCCGTCATAGCCTACTGCTGTTTTCAGCTATGCCGCTACGGAAAGTAAATTCTCTTAAATACAGGTCTTTCTCTCACCATCCGAAAGCTCTCTTTGCCTTGCGTTTTAAGATACTGTAATCCGTCATTGCGTTTAAAATATAGATTTATCTGCGTATTTACAGATAAAATTAGTATATAGATTATTTTAATTTTTGTCAACTGTTTTGAGCTATCGACAACATTTCTCTTGCGTTCTCCACAGCTGTTGCAGTAATATTTTCGCCGGAAATTATTCGTGCAATTTCATTTATTCTTTCATCACTGTCAAGTTCGCGGACACTTGTATATGTCGCATTGCCTTTTGTGTTCTTTTCAATATACAGATGTGTGTCAGAAAAAGCTGCAATCTGCGGCGAATGTGTAACACAAAATACCTGTCTCTGCCCTGCTGTCTGTCTGAGCAATTTGCCTATTTTAAGTGCCGCTGCACCGGAAACACCTGCATCGATTTCATCAAAAATCATTGTATCGGTAACCTGTTTTTCAGCAAGAACACTTTTTATTGCCAGCATAATACGGCTGAGTTCACCGCCTGATGCAATTTTTGCAAGCGGTTTTGGGCTTTCACCTTTATTGGTAACAATATAAAATTCCAGCTCATCCTTGCCGTCTGCAGAGTATTCCTTATCCTCAATGTTCAGTGATAATCTGACAAATGGCATATTGAGGAATTCAAGAGACTTTTGAATTTCACCTGCCATATTGTCAAACTGATTTATCCTTTCTTTTGTCAGTTTATCTGCTGCCTTAGAAAGTTCTGCAAGTATTTTTTCCTTTTCACCATAAAGTGCTTCAAGTTTTTCCTGTGCAAACTCTATATTGTCCAGCTTTTCCTGTGCTTTATTATAATATTCCAGCACGCTTGCCACATCTGTGCCATATTTGCGCTTGAGTTTGTAGTATGTATCAAG
This sequence comes from Oscillospiraceae bacterium, assembly GCA_018109965.1. The sequence goes on from JAGBFE010000043.1 coordinate 1,482, forward strand.
ACGTTCTTCTATTTCATCAAGCATACCGATATCAACATCAAATTCATCCATAGCATCACGGATATCATATATTGAATCCTGTGCTTTTTCTGAAATATCAATGAGCGTTTCGGACAACTGTGCAATTTTTTCAGAAAAATCAGCAACAGATGAAATGTTGCTTTCAGCCTGCTGCAGTGCGCTGCACGCACCCATAAACTCATCATCGCCGCTCAAAAGACTGTACGCTGTATTGAGTGCAGTCAGAATATTCTCTGCATTTTTTATGATTTTCTTCTGATTTAAAAGTTCAAGTTCTTCCTGTTCTGAAAGATTTGCAGCATAGATTTCTTCCACCTGAAACTGCAAGAGTTCCAGATCGTCCTGCTTACTTTTTTCCAATGAAGACAGTTCTTTAATTTTTCTGTTTATCTCAACATATTTATTGTAAACAGATTCATATTGTGCCAAAACATCCTTATCTGTGCCAAAACCGTCAAGTATACCAAGATGCTTTGCAGGATCGAGCAAACTTTGATTGTCGTGCTGACCATGAATATTCACAGCTTCGGAAAACAATGTCTTGATAACATTTACAGGTACAGGCATACCATTTATTCTTGCACTGTTTTTGCCTTCCGCTGATATAACTCGGGACACTATACATTCATCTTCCAGATCGATGTCAAACTCTTTTGCCGCAGAAATAATATTGGGGTTTATATCTTCAAAAACAGCAACAATAGACGCTTTCTGAGCACCTGTTCTGATAACATCTTTAGAAACACGTTCACCCATTATAGCGTTTATAGAGTCTATTATTATAGATTTGCCTGCACCAGTTTCACCTGTAAGGCAGGTAAATCCGTTATTAAATGAAATACTTGCTTTTTCAATTACAGCAACATTTTCAATTGTCAGCTCTCTGAGCATCAAAACACCCCGATTGAATATTATTTAATGTACTGTTTTAATTTATCGTTAAGTTTATGCGCCATATCTTCTGTACGCATCAGAATAAATATAGTATTTTCGCCCGCAATTGTTCCCACAACACCATCCCATTTGAGACTGTCAAAAACTTCGCAGGCTGCCTGTGCCATAGCAGTGTGACATTTAATTACCACTGTATTCAACGCATAATCAACAGATTTGATGGATTCGGAAAAGATATAGTCAAATCTGTTAAAAGTTGCTTTTGTATCTTCAACAATAGTATTCTGGGCATATTTGTATTCCCCTGTTGATGATACTATTTTTACAAGATTAAGTTCCTTGATATCGCGGGAAACTGTTGCCTGCGTAACTGCAAATCCTGCATTGTTGAGATATTCAAGCAAAACTTCCTGACGGTCAATATTATATTCCTGTATCAGAGAAAGTATCTTCTTGTGTCTGTTCTTTTTCATATCATTTTCTCCTTGATTATCTCGATTTGAGTTTTTTGTCAACTTTGGCAAACTGACCCATATTTTTAGCTGAATAAATGTTCAGTGCTTTACCAGAAAGTTTTACTGTTACAATATCATTTTCACTGATCTGTTTGTGATTTTCACCGTCAAAGGACACATATATATCCTGTTTTCTTGTACTGTCAAAATTCACTGTTATTGTTTTGTCCTTGGCAAGCACCATTGGTGTGGCATTAAGACTGTGCACTGCAACAGGACTGATTACAAGTGCATTAAGGTCATTGTCAACAATCGGACCGCCTGCTGACAAAGAATAAGCAGTTGAACCCGTTGAAGTTGCAACAATAAGGCTGTCACAGATTATGTCTGCAATTCTGCTGTTGTTGCAGCATATTTCGGTTGATATAGTGTTGGAAAACATATGTTTTGCAATCACAACATCATTGAGGCAGTAATGCCATCTGCCATTGTTGATTTTGGCCTGCAACAGAGAATGTTTCTTTATTTCAAAATCTTCAGGACTGTTGAAAAAGTTTTCAAGTTCATCCAACTGATGGCCCTCAATTGCTGTAAGAAAGCCAAGACGTCCCACATTGATACCTAAAATTGGTTTATTGTACTTTATTGCATAGGAATTCATTGACAGCAGTGTACCGTCACCGCCAACTGTAATTATCAAATCACAGTTTTCAATTTTTGAAATTGCCTGTTTTATATCATCCTGAACAATATCATAAATATGTCCATGGTTATCAAGAATATCTGTTATATGAGGCATTACCGACTTGCAGTTTTTATTATTGCCTGCTTTAATGAAAATTCTCATAACTATTATTCACCCAGCTTTTCTTTTGCCTGACCTACAATAAGGTCAATTGCAGCTTCATCCACAAGATCATCTGCTTCGTTCTTTATTATTACAATTAAAAATTCAATATTGCCTTCCGGTCCCTTGATTGGTGAAAATGTAAGTTCTTTTACAAAAAAGCCATTCTGATGTGCATATCCTATTACATTTTCGATAACTTCTTTATGTACAGCGCTGTCACGGACAACACCTTTTTTGCCAACCTTTTCCTTGCCTGCCTCAAACTGAGGTTTTACAAGACAGGCACCTGTAACATCTTCAGTTGAAATAGCAAATGCTACCGGGAAAATATGTTTAAGGGAAATAAAGGAAACATCAACACTGAAAAAATTGATTTTTTCATCCAGATCTTCAGCTGTAACATTGCGGATATTGGTTTTTTCCATATTTACAACACGTTCATCTGTACGCAGTTTCCATGCAAGCTGACCATAACCAACATCAACAGAATACACCTTTTTTGCGCCGTTTTGCAGCATGCAATCGGTAAATCCGCCTGTTGAAGCACCTATATCCATACAGATTTTATCTGTGAGGTCAAGGCCATAAAGTTCAATTGCCTTTTCGAGTTTATAGCCGCCGCGGCTGACATATTTTAAGTCCTTGCCTCGCACTTCAACCTTGTCGGCATCTTTAACCATATACCCAGCCTTGTCAACTTTTTGATTGTTAACATACACTACACCTGCCATAATAAGTGCCTGTGCACGCTGGCGGGACTCGGTATATCCTTCTTCAAATACATATTGATCCAATCTAATTTTCATAATTTTCCTTTATTTTCTGTACCATTGATTCTGCATCAATTCCGCATATTTTCTGAAGCTGCGGAACACTTGCGTGATTTACAGTGTAATTGTCAACACATTTGTAGTAGTATCTGTTTTTAAAACCGTTTTCAAACAAAGCTAAACCTATTTTTGCTGAAACACTGCCGTTTTTTACGTGTTCTTCAAAGCTGTATACATTTTTGTACTGCATAAGAAGTTGTACAACTTCCGGCAATACAGGATTAACCATATTAAGCTTCAATATAGAAACATCAACACCTTGCTGAGCAAGGGTATCTCTTGCTTTCATCGCTTCAACAAACTGTCTGCCATAACAAATAATAATGTGTTCTTTATTATCACCGATTACATCATATTTATCACCGGTACATCTGTATTCTTTTACATAACTGTCCTGCCCGCCTCGTGGGTAACGGATTACCTTTGGACCATTAACATTGTCTATAAGATAATTCTGCCAGAATTTAAGTTCATCATAATTTGACGGACAAACTATAGGCACCTGTTCATAGTTTGAGAAAATACCTATATCGTAAATACCCTGATGGGTTTCACCATCCCCAGGCACAAGCCCTGCACGGTCAATTGCGAACATAACATTGAGATTAAGCAAACAGGTATCGTGAATAAACTGGTCAAGTACACGCTGCATAAATGTGGAATAAAGACATACTACAGGCATCATTCCGCCTTTTGCAAGTGCAGAAGCAAAGGTTACAGCATGTTCTTCTGCCATACCTACGTCAAAAAATCTTCTTCTGTGTTCTTTGTAGAAAAACTGCAGACCTGTGCCGTATTTCATTGCTGCAGTAATAGCACAAAGTTTGCGGTTTGTGTTTGCTGCATCAGACAAATTTCTGCCAAATGCTGTTGAAAAAGAGTCACTTGGAGCTACATCTGGGTCTGAAACACTTTCTGCATTAAATGTTCCTACACCATGAAATGCACCAGGGTTTTCTTCTGCTGGTGTAAAGCCCTTACCCTTTACTGTTATCATGTGTATAAAAACAGGACCTTCAGCGTTTTTTGCGTATCGCATTGCGTGACAAACCTGTTCAATATCGTTGCCGTCATCAACTCTGTGATACAAAAAGCCCATATCTTCAAAAAATGTACTTTTATTCTGAAAAAGACTTCTTCTGATTGCTGTTTTGGAGTGTGTAATTGTATTGCTGATTGGCTTGCCCACATACGGCATTTTTTCAAGCATACTGTTTACATTTCTTTTAGCATTGAGATAATCTTCGCTTGTACGGAGATTTGCAAGATAACGGGACATTGAACCAACATTTTTGGATATAGACATTTTATTGTCATTGAGTATAACAATGAGGTTGTCCAATTTTTTGTCGATATTGTTCATACCTTCATATGCCATACCGCCTGTAAAAGCACCATCACCTATCACTGCTATTACTTTGCCCGGTTCTCCCTTAAGCTTTTTTGCAGTAGCCAGGCCTATAGCGACAGAAATTGAAGTGCTGCCATGTCCTGATACAAAAGAATCATGTATACTCTCGTTTGGAGAAGGAAATCCAGATAATCCGTCTTTTTTGCGCAAAGTGTCAAATCTGTTTCTTCTGCCTGTATATATTTTGTGTGTATAGCACTGATGACCTACATCGAATACATACTGATTAAGCGGAGTAGGAAAATTATAATGCATTGCAGTTATAGCTTCCACTGTGCCAAGATTTGCCGAAAGATGACCGCCTGTTTTTGAAACATTTTCAATCAAAAAATGTCTTACTTCTTCACAAAGCTGCGGAAGCTGATACATTTCAAGATCAGCAACATCTTCGCTTCTGTTAATCAAATTCAATAATTTATATTCCATAAAACTACCCTGAAATTACAATAATATAAGTGAAACAACTACGCCTACTATAATACCACCTATAACCTCAATTGGTGTGTGGCCAAGCATTTCTTTAAGTTGTTTTACCTGTGGAAGATTTTTGTCCTTCCAGTATGTTTTATCAAGCCATTCATCAACCATCTGATTGATGATTTTAGCCTGTTCACCTGCAGCACGTCTCACACCCATTGCATCATACATTACAACTGCTGCAAACGCTGCCGCTATTGCAAAATCAGATGAATGAACACCACACTGATTTCCCGTTGAAATAACAAGGGCTACCACAAGAGCTGAATGAGAGCTTGGCATACCACCTGCCCCTACAAGGCGTTCAGGTTTAAAGCTCTTTGTAATTGCAGCGTTGATGAGCGTCTTGAGCACCTGAGCTGTACACCACGATGCAAAAGTCACCTGAATTATATAGTTATTAAGTATTCCTGTTAATATTTCCATCATATACTTATTTCCTTATTTTTTTCTCTCTGCAAGTTTTGAAGTATAAGCTATAATTTCTTCAGCTTTTTCTCCAAAATGAACCTTTAACAGATTGTTTGCTTCTTCTGTCAGCTGTTTTACCTGCATTTTTGAGTTTTCCAGACCATAAAGCGTAACAAATGTGGATTTGCCGTTTTCTGCATCACTGCCAATAGGTTTTCCAAGTTCTTCTTCGCTGCTTTCTACATCCAGAATGTCATCAACAATCTGAAACACCAAACCTGTATTGGCAAAAAACACATCAATTGCGTTGCGCTGTTTTTCGTCAAGGTCACAACCAAGACTTCCGAGTTTGCCGCAAAGTGAAATAAGCTGTCCTGTTTTGTTGCGGTGAATTGCAGCAAGCTGCTCTTTGTTTGCCGCAACAGTTTCATATTTTAAGTCAAGTTCCTGACCATATATCATACCTTTTGGCCCCATAGCAGCACACATCAGCTGAACAGCCTTGAGCTTGTCCTCTGTATTGAATTTCTGTGAATTAGCCACAGTTTCAATACCACAGCCTATAAGGGCATCACCCGCAAGCAGAGCGGTATCCTCTGAAAAAGCTTTGTGACAGGATGGTTTGCCGCGACGGAGGTCATCATTATCCATACACGGAAGATCATCGTGAATAAGTGAATAACAGTGTATCATCTCTACACCACAGGCAAGGTCAGTATAATCCTGCCAGTTTTTTCCACACATCTGTGCTGTAAGATAAATAAGCATGGCTCTTACCCTTTTACCCGCATTGAGTAAAGAATATCTGGCAGCTTTGTTTACTTCACTGTCGCTGTAAAAATACAGGTCACAGTTTTTTTCAA
>JAGBFE010000358.1 GCA_018109965.1 Oscillospiraceae bacterium
GATATCATCTATCATCACTCCTACACACAGATTCCCGCTGGCACACAGGTGAACGGAACAATCGATTTTGAACGCCGTTTTGACCTTATGCAGCAGCACACGGGGGAACATATGCTGTCTGGCATTATCAACACAATGTTTGGCTACAGCAATGTGGGTTTTCATCTCACCGAAAACGATATGGCCATAGACTTTGACGGCCCTATGACCAAGGAAGATATCGACAAAGCGGTGGCAAAGACAAACAGCATTATTGTGGCAAACCAGCCCGTTATTGCTGATTATCCCGACACCACAAACCTTGAATACCGCAGCAAAAAGCCGCTGGAAGGGGCAATACGCATTGTCCGTGCAGGCAGTGCCGATATCTGTGCCTGCTGCGGCATCCATGTCAGCACCACCGGCCAGGTGCAGATGATTGCAGTGAAAGATTTTATGAACTACAAGGGCGGCACACGCATTTTCTTTGGCTGCGGCGGCCGTGTTTTCAGTGATTATATGAGCAAAAACAAAAGCTGCTATGATATAAGTCACCTTTTGTCCTGCAAAATCGGCGAAGTTTCGCAGCGGGTAAGTGATAAAATCAAAGAGTGCGACAATCTCAAAATGCAGCTTGCGGCAGTCAAAAACGAAATTTTTGCCTATTGGGTGGACAGTGTGCCACAGGGCGAAAACGGGTTTATCCAAAAGGAAAATCTTTCAAGCGGCGAAGTGCAAAAGCTTTGTGCCGAACTCAACAAAAAATGTGCCACAGCCTGCGTGGTTTCACAGCAGGAAGACGGCAGCGGCAAAATCTGCCTTATAAGTCAAAGCGTTGACACCAATGCAACGGGCAGGGCAATCTGTTCACAGCTTGGCGGCAAGGGCGGCGGCAAACCAGGCATTTTCCAGGGCACACTTGCAACCTGCACCGATGCCGAAAAGGTAATAAAGGAAATTTTAAATGATAAGTGACGTTATTTTTAAGGCGCTCAAAAGCGAAAGCAGGCATTTTCCAAGTGAGGTGGACCATTTTTCCATCGAAAAGGTGGGCAGCAAATTCTATGTATATGCCCACCCGCTCAAAAGCAGGTTTAACCGCAAAAAAATAGGCACCTACCCCACCTACGAAGCCGCCAAGGCAGTGGTGGATATGGTGCTGGATGCAAAACTTGCCACAAAAACAACCGACAAGCTATAAAAATATACATAAAGGTATTAAAAAAATATGGCACACAGATATTTTTTAACACAGATAAACAACAACATTGCAACGGTGGAGGGGGATGAAGCCCATCACCTCAGCCGTGTTATGCGACTTAAAGCAGGGGACGAGGTTATCCTGTGCGATAAGGAAGGCTTTGACTACACTGCCGTGGCAACCGATGTAAATGACAGGGTTATCACCTTTGAAGTGAAGGACAAAACCCGCAATCTTGCCGAGCCGTGCAAAAATCTGACAGTGTATATGGCACTGCCCAAAAGCGACAAGCTGGAATTTATTGTGCAAAAATCCTGCGAGCTCGGTGCAAAAAAACTTGTGCCGTTTATCAGCGAATACTGCGTTGCACAAAAAAGCAAAAAGGAAGACAACAAAAAAGCACGTCTGGCAAAAATTTCTGCCGAAGCGGCAAAGCAGTGCGGACGCAGCACACCTATGGAAATCGGCGACACACTGACCTTTAAACAGCTTTTGCAGGATATGCAGTCCAATGATGTAAATCTGTTTTTTTACGAACACGCCGATTGCCCCCTCAAAGATATAGATTTTGCCGACAAAACCAATGTCAGCGTTATTATCGGCAGCGAGGGCGGTTTCAGCGAAAAGGAATGCCAGCAGCTGGCGGAAAACGGCGCAAAAACAATTTCACTTGGCAGGCGTATATTGCGCTGCGAAACTGCGGCAGTCAGTGCCGTTACCCTCACAATGTACACTATGGGAGAAATGGAGTAATGTTATGACACGCGATCAGGCTGAAAAATTAAGACAGGAAAAACGCAGAAAACGTCTGCGCAAAAAAAGAATAAAGGCATTTGCAACGCTGGCAGTTATTGTGGTGGCTGTGATTGCAGTGGTGATTTTTGCAGTCAAAGGTATTTCAAAGCTGACAGGTGCACCTGACAGCGAAAGCGGCTCAGCTGACACAGTTATCAGCGAAAGTGCAGATGCATCCTCTGAAAATACCGGTATTTCCTCTGATGTGACCGATGTATCTTCCGATACAACCGACGTATCATCGGGAGACGCAGTATCTTCTGACAGCACAGCAGAGGTAACACAGAAACCTGAACAAAGCTGGTCCACAATGCTGGTAAACGTGTGGAACTATATGCCGGAAGGTTATGTGCCCGAGGTAAGAGAAATCAGCTATCAGGGTGTAAGCCCTCTCAACAACAAGTTTGATGTCCGTGCTGCTGATGCGCTGGAACTTATGCTGGCCGACGCCCGTGCAGCAGGCTACAATATGTACCTTGTTTCTGCCTACCGCACACACGAATATCAGGTCAGCCTTTACAACCGCAAGGTCAACGAATATCTCAATATGGGTTATGACGAGGAAACCGCAAAAAGCGAAGCAAGCCAGTGGGTGGCAATCCCGGGCACAAGCGAACACTGCACAGGCCTTGCAGCCGATATTGTCTCTTCCACCTGGTTTAATTACAATGCGGACCTTACACACGATTTTGAAGATACCGAACATTTTGACTGGCTTTATGAACACTGTGCCGACTACGGCTTTATCCTGCGTTATCCAAAGGGCAAGGAAGCGGTAACCGCAATTACCTACGAGCCATGGCACTACCGCTATGTAGGTGTTGAAGCTGCAAAATACATTATGGAAAACGGCATTACACTGGAAGAATTTCACGGTCAGTAACTTTGCCTGTGCTGTCCGTTTTGATATAATACCACAGATGCAAACAGCCATATATGGCCATATATTGAATAATAATGACAATACTCCTTACAGCGTTGGAACAGTGCTGCAAGGAGTATATTTATTTAAAGTGTTTTGTAAGGGGTAAAATCAACAGAAATAAAACCGTTCAAAATACGCTGTTGCTGCAGGATTATGTCCACAGCAACGCCTGATTTTAAATAAAAAAAGAGGCTGTGGGTGTAACTTTTTGTGAAATAATGGTTTTTTATAACTAAAATATTTATTTGTTAATAAATTTGTGCTATACTTTATAGTTAAGATAGAAGTGTGTTATCTCTTGAAGGACAGTTAAAGCTGTTTTTGGAATAACACTTTGGATAAATTAAAACCTGTAAGGATTGTATATATGAAAAAACGTTTTAAAGCCATCTGTATGGCGGTTGTAATGCTCTGTGCAATTGTGGCAGCACCGGTGTCAGCATCAGCACAGGCACCCAAGGCACGGTACGAACTTCCCTTTGACCTCAATGTGGCAAGCTATCTGCTTGTCAGCCTTGATACAGGAGAAGTTATATTTGAAAAGGATGCCGATGTTGCCCGCACACCTGCGTCCCTCACCAAGCTGATGACCAGCTATGTTGCTCTCAAATATGTGGACGACCTGGATGGCACAATGGTCAAATGTACAACCACCCATACCGATGAGGTGTTTGTTATGGGTGGCTCCCACGCGGACATCCGCCCAGGTGAAACAGTGTCAATGCGCAACCTTATCTATGCAATGCTGCTGCCAAGTGCCAACGAAGCGGCAAATATGGTGGCAAGCTACATCGGCAACGGCAGCCGCAGCAACTTTTATATGATTATGAATACCGAGGCAAAACGCCTTGGCTGCACCAACACCAATTTTTCCAACCCGCACGGCCTGTTCAGCGACAATCACTACACCACAGCTTATGATATGTATCTGATTGCCAAAGCCTGCTACGAAATGCCGGGCTTTATGGACTATGCCACAACAACAAGCTATCTGATGCCTGCAGCAGAAAAGCACGCAAATGATTATTATATCCATTCAACTGTGCTCATGCAGCGCAAATCCTACCCTGCATATTACCGCAGCTATATAAAAGGTATGAAAACAGGTTCCCTGCCGGAAGCAAAACACAACTTTGTAAGCGTATGCGAAGCAAACGGCGAAAAATATATTCTTGTGGTTATGGGGGCAGAATACACCGATTTTGAAGGCAACAGCCTTGGTACAGTGCCTGCCTTCAATGCAACAGCGGCAATAATGGACTACTTTTTTGATGAGTATTCCCTCAAGCCTGCCAACAACCTTGAAGCACCTGTGACAGAAGTGCCTATGAAATATGTAAAAGACACTGACAATCTGCTTTTGTATCCTGAAACAGAGGTTTACAGCGTTTTGCCAAACAATGTGGATGAATCCAGCTTTCAAAAGATTTTCAACCTGCCGGAAGAGGTTTATGCCCCGATAAATGCAGGGGATGTAATCGGCACAGTAAGCTATTACATTGCAGGTGATCTTGTGGGCACCACCGACCTTGTGGCAGCACAAAGCTATGAGCGTGACTTTGTTATCTATCTTGTGGAAAAGGCACAGGAAATCATCAGCAGCCTTTACTTTAAAGTTGTGCTGGCGGTTACTCTGGTCATTTTTGGTCTCATAGCATTATATGTTTATCATCACGCCAAAAAGGCAGAAAAAATGCAGAAAATCCACAGAGGCAGATAATTTTTTAATATAACTTTAGCAACAATCAAATATCTCGGGCGTTTAAATTCAATCAGTTTACAACTCACTTTACAACACATCAACAACGCAGAAAGAATTTAGTAATGAACAAAATCTACATCATCCTCAGCCAATCCAATACCATACTGGCAAGAATTGTGCAGCTTTACACCCGAAAAAAATACAGTCATGCAGCCCTTGCGCTGGATGACTCCCTTGACAAAATCTATTCCTTTGGCAGGTGGTATCCACGGCTGATGCTGCCTGCAGGTTTTATAACCGAACACCGTGGCAAAGGATATTTTGACCTGTTTCCTCAAACAGCAATCTGTGTGCTGGAGGTTTCCGTCAGCGATGCACAGCTTTCTGATATAAAGGAAAAGCTGATGCCCTTTGTGCAGCAGCCAAACAAATATCTTTACGATGTTGCATCCCTGCCTGCAATGATGTTAGGTAAAAGCTTTAAAAGGAAAAACAGATATGTATGCTCCAGCTTTGTGGCATATATTCTGGACAACTGCCTTGACTTCAAGACAGAGTATTCATTGGTTTATCCTCAGGATTTCTTTCACCTGGGTTTAAAGAAAGTATATGAAGGAGAAGTACAGTACTATGGCAAAAAACAGCTTTCATGTTGAAGACCCCCGCAATTTATCAATTTTAACTGACTTTTATGAACTCACAATGGCAAACGGCGTGTTCAAAAGCGATAAGCGTGACATTGTGTGTGTTTATGACGTGTTTTTCCGCAAGGTGCCGGACAACGGCGGTTTTGCTATCTTCTGCGGTCTGGAGCAGGCAATAGATTATCTTGAAAATCTGTCCTTTACCGACAAGGATATTGAATATCTCCGCAGCAAAAAGCTTTTCAGCGAAGAATTTTTGCAGTACCTTAGAGATTTTAAATTTGAATGCAATGTCTGGGCAATGGAAGAAGGCACACCTGTGTTCCCAAAGGAACCATCCTTTGTGGTGGAAGGCCCTGCAATTCAGGCACAGCTGCTTGAAACTGCACTGCTTATCCTTTTAAATCATCAGACACTTATTGCCACCAAGGCAAACCGCATTGTGCGCAGTGCAATGGGCCGTCCCGTGCAGGAATTCGGCGCACGCAGAGCCCAGGGTGTTGACGCTGCAAACTACGGCACACGCGCATGCTACATCGGCGGCTGTGTTTCCTCCTCCAACACAATGATGGAACGTGATATGGGCATTCCTGCAGGCGGCACAATGGCACACGCATGGGTGCAGATGTTCCCAAATGAATACGAAGCTTTCAAAACCTTTGCACAGGTTTATCCTGACAATACAATACTGCTGATTGATACATACAACGTGCTCAAAAGCGGTATTCCAAATGCAATAAAGGTGTTTGATGAGGTACTTAAACCAATGGGCAAACGTCCTGTTGGCGTGCGCATCGACTCCGGTGACATTGCATATCTTTCCAAACAGGCAAGAATAATGCTGGACGAAGCAGGCTATCCTGACTGCAAAATCATTGCATCCAACTCCCTTGACGAATACATCATCCGCGATTTGCTTATCAATGATGCAAAAATCGATTCCTTCGGTGTTGGCGAATGTATGATTACCAGCCGCACAACACCTGTGCTGGGCGGTGTTTACAAACTGGTTGCAGTTAAAAAGCCTGACGGTACTTACGACCCAAAAATCAAAATCAGTGCAAGTACCGAAAAAATCACAATTCCATACCGCAAACAGGTTTACCGCATCTTTGACAAAGCAACAGGCAAAGCTATGGCGGACTACATCACAATCCACGATGAACAGGTTGACCTGAACCCTGAAGAAATCACAATCTTCTCACCAACACAGCCTTGGAAACGCCAGACACTGACAAATGTTGAACTGAAACCAATGCTGAAACCAATTTTTGAAAAGGGCAAAAAGGTTTACGAAAGCCCATCCCTTGACGAAATCAAGGCGTTCTGCAAACAGCAGGTGGACGAAACACTGTGGGACGAACTTAAACGTCTGGAATATCCGCACATTTACTATGTTGACTACAGCGAAAAACTGTGGCTTGAACAGATGAGACTTTTGAATGAAAAGCAAAATGGGTAGCTTGTGACTCATAGGGGGCTTATTTCCTCGCCGGAGACGGCACACCCCTTGTCACTACGTGACATTTTCCTCGCCGGAGACAGCACACCCCTTGTCACTACGTGACATTCCCCTCACAGGGGGACCTCACAGGGGGACCTCGCAGGGGGCCTCACAGGGGGGACCTCTTGATGTAAAATTTCCCAGTCAGAACAGTGAAAATTTTAGTGTCACTTCCATAGATGAAAGCGTGTGATGCCATACGGCCACGGGGTTGTGATATAAAATATCAATTTAATATAATAAAGTAAAATGTCATTCTGAGC
>JAGBFE010000359.1 GCA_018109965.1 Oscillospiraceae bacterium
CAGTGCTGCTGCTTATTATATATATGAATCTTGAACCGTATATTGTTCACACCCTTGCAAGAAGATTTCCTGCAAAATCTGCCGCAGAGGAAATTGACTTTGCACAGGATAATGCGGAAGATGCCATCGCCGCAGAAAAAGCTGTTTTGGATGACAGCAGCAAAGAAGAAAATATTCTCGACAGCCTGACAATACGCGAAAAAGAGGTTCTGGAACTTATCGGCTGCGGTTACACCAACAGCGATATTGCAAAAATCCTTTTTATCAGCGAACACACCGTAAACGATTACACCAAGAAGATTTACAGAAAACTGGATGTTCACAGCCGCCACGCCGCAGCAAGAATTATCAACAGATACGGCAGTGTGCTGTAGTAGTTACCGTCAATGTAATTTACACTGGTGCGGATGCTTTTATGGGCACAAGCCGAAAACCCGCTATTTTACTGGGTTTTCGGCTTGTTTATTTTTTTATTATTTAGTTTTACCAATAATAAAAAGAACTGTAAGTGTTGCGCCCGGTGCTGTAAGACCTGTGATAAGGCCATTTACTGCGTGGGCAAAGCCTGCGGTAAACAGCAGAGCCGCAGATTCACCAAGGATACGGCCTACGGACAGAATACAACCTGTAATTACACCATCAACACAACCCGACAGTACCACTGTTCTTACCACACGCCATTTGTCGGCACCAAGGCCAAAAGCACCTTCTCGATAAGACTGCGGAACAGTTTTTAAACTTTCCTGGGTGGTACGCATAATTGTTGGCAGATTCATAATAACCAGCGTCAGGGCACCTGCCATAAGACAGGTACCCATACTGTTGGAGAACAGCAGCATACCAACCAGACCATAGATAATAGACGGAATCCCCGATAGAGTTTCTGCAGCATATTCAATAATCGCAACCATCTTTTTATTGGATGCATATTCGGTAAGGTAAATTGCTGCACCTACCCCAAGAGGAAGAACAATAACCAGGGTTGCCAGAACTATGTATACCGTATTTAGAATATCCGGCAGAATACCAATACTTTCTGTAATGTAAATATAAAATTTTACAAACCATCAACATATAAAACCAGGCTGCCCGATCTGTTGACCGGACAGCCTGATTTATTTGTATATTTTAAAACCCCATGAAAGGAGGATTACAATTTATTTCTTTTACTTTTTACAACCGGCAAAGTTCCACGCACTGCGGCACATATCTTCAATTGTGTGCTCTGCTTTCCATCCAAGCAGATTTTCGGCCTTTTCTGCATCCGCCCAGAATGCAGGCAGGTCACCATCTCTGCGTGGTCCGATAACATATGGCAGTTTCAAGTCATTTATCTTTTCAAATGTTTTTACAAGTTCAAGTACAGAAATCCCGTTGCCTGTTCCAAGATTAACCGCATGAACTCCCATACTGTGGTCTGCAAACTCCAATGCTTTCAGATGCCCTGTTGCCAAGTCAACAACATGCAGATAATCTCTGAGACATGTACCGTCTTTTGTTGGGTAGTCACCGCCAAAAATTGTCAGCCTTTCCAACTGTCCTGATGCAACTCGAACAATATATGGCATAAGATTGTTCTGTATACCATTCGGGTCATCGCCCAAAAGGCCTGAACTGTGTGAACCTATAGGGTTAAAATATCTCAGCAGCACAGCACAGAAATCAGGATTTGCATTTACATAGTCAGTGAGTATGCGTTCTATCATAACCTTTGTCTGCCCGTATGGACTTGATGAAGTAAGGGTAGGCATATCTTCCTTGTATGGTACTGGGTTATCTGCTCCGTAAACTGTAGCTGACGAAGAGAATATCAGCTTTTCGCAGTCGTTTTTGCGCATAGTTTCCAGCAATGTCAGGGTACAGTCTATGTTATTTCTGTAATATTCCAGCGGTTTTTTTACACTTTCTCCAACCGCCTTATATGCAGCAAAGTGAATAACCGCATCAATCTCCCAATCCGCAAAAACCTTATTAAGGCTTTTGGAGTCGGCACAGTTAATTTGATAAAAAACAGGTCTTTTTCCTGTTATAATTTCGATTTTATCAACCACTTCTGCTTTGGAATTGGAAAGATCATCCACAATAATCGGGTTATGTCCCGCCTTTAATAATTCAACAACGGTATGGCTTCCTATATAGCCTGTACCGCCTGTTACCAAAACGTTCATACCTGCTCCTTACTGTTTACATATTTTACAAATTTTTTAAATGCTGCAACACCTTCAGGTGTGCGTTTATAAACGCCTGCATGTTCCAAAACTTTACTGAACACCTTACCTACCTCTACCTTCAGGATTGATAATGTATTTTCATTTGTGAAGGTATATTTTTCTTTAAG
>JAGBFE010000360.1 GCA_018109965.1 Oscillospiraceae bacterium
AAAGGAATATATTATGAAAGTACAATTTATCTGCTATCCAAAATGCTCAACTTGCCAGAAGGCGAAAAAATGGCTGGATGAAAAAGGCGTTGAATACGAAATCAGAGATATCAAACTTGACAACCCAACCTATGCCGAACTCAAAAAATGGTATCACGAAAGTGGTCTTGATATCAAAAAGTTTTTCAACACAAGTGGCCTTCTGTACAAAGAGATGGATTTAAAGACAAAGCTTTTGTCTATGACAGAAGAAGAAAAAATCCGTCTGCTTGCAACTGACGGTATGCTTGTAAAACGCCCTATAGCTGTTGCAGGTGATAAAGTACTGGTTGGCTTTAAAGAAAGCGAATGGTCTGCAGAGATTGTGTAAAGTAAAAAAGCTTTTAACGGCAATGTTTGAAATGGCAAAACGACATACTGCCAAAAAAACAAACTCCCGATGGAATTCCATCGGGAGTTATATTTATTATGTATTATATTATTTATTTACTATTTTATATACATTTCTGCTTACAATGCCGCAGATGATGCAGCATACAACTGCTTCAACAACACCCTGCAAACCAACAAAAGCAATTACAAAAGACATTGGGTTTGTGGCACCAATTGTTGCTGCAAGGCTTTGAATGTAGTCTGTGTTGTAGAAAAACAGTACCAGTGCACCCATAAAGAACAGGGTGTTAAGCACAGGACCTATAAGGCTTGTGATTTCGAAACTGAATTTCAGCTTTTTCAACGCTTTAAAAACCACTCCGGCAAAAAAACCTGCAAGAATACGGGTGACAACGCAGCCTATAAAAGTATAAACAGGATTGATGGCAAGCAGTGTTGCTCCAAATGTGCTGGTGCCAAAACAGGTGCCGAAACTGGTGAGGCCAAACACAAGGCCAAGAATTGCACCCTCAACAGGACCGAGGATTATGGCACCAAGGGTTACAGGTATCATAAGAAAGGAAATTTCCAGTCCCAGAGTGCGCAGATATCCCAAAGGGGTATATGCCATAACCAGAACAATGGCAATCAGTATTGCAAGCTGAACCATTTTTAAAGTTTTTGTTTTTTTCATATTAAATTTTCTCCTTTACTGCTGTCCTGCTCTCAAAGCGGGTACAGCGTTAAGCTATAAAAAGTGTTACGGTAACACCTATTTAAGAATACAGTATTTTGCAATTATTTTCAATTGCTATTTTGCATTTTTCATATAAATCAATCTCAGACCGTCAAGAATAAGATTTTCATCATATATAATTTCACTGCTGCAAAGGGATAAAAATTCTTCCGAAATATCACCTGTAGCAACGCAGGTCAGTTCATCGCCGATTTCAGCTTTAAACCGTGCTATCATACCATCAATAGTGCAGGCTGTGCCAAACAGAATTCCGGAGTGAATATTCTGTGTGGTATTTGTACCTATAACACTTACAGGTCTGTGAGATAAATCAATCTGTGGCAGCTGTGCTGTATGGTCGCTCAAGGCTTTTGCACTGAGTTTTATTCCGGGCAGTATAGAACCACCGATAAAAGTGCCGTTTTTATCCAGCACAAACATAGAAAGTGCTGTGCCC
>JAGBFE010000361.1 GCA_018109965.1 Oscillospiraceae bacterium
CATATTTTTGTTTCTTACAGTGCCGCGCATATAGCAGGTATCGCTGATAATATTTTCAGCACCGCGGCCTGCCTGCAGTGTGGCAACTATGATAACACAAGGTTCCAGCGGTGAAATTTCACGGCTGACAATAGTCTGGAAAGTCTGGATAATTGTAGTGGCAACAACCACAGGGTCAACACACATATGAGGCGCTGCACCGTGGCCGCCACGGCCTTTTACATAAAGGTCAAACTGGTCATCTGCGGCAGAAACATCGCCGTACATAAGGCGGATATCACCGGGTTTCATACCTTCTTCTGTTTCTGTAACGTGGATGGCATAAATGGCGTCAACGTGCGGATTTTCCATACAGCCTTCTTCAATCATTACAGGTGCACCGCCGGGGCCTTCTTCGCCAGGCTGGAAAAACAGTTTTACATAGCCGTTCAGCTGGTCTTCGTGTTCTTTAAGAACTTTGGCAACCCCCAGCAGCATTGCGGCGTGGCAGTCGTGACCACAGGCGTGCATATTTTCGTTTGTGGATGCATATTCAAGGCCTGTTTCTTCTTTGATTGGCAGAGCGTCCATATCGGCACGCAGGGCAATACATTTGCCGCCGGCTTTGCCCAGCAGTGCCACCACACCTGTACAGTTTTTGCACACTGTGTAGTTTACACCCCATTCGTCCAATTTTGCAGTGATAAATGCTGTTGTCTGTGGCAGGTTAAGGCCCAGTTCAGGTATTTTGTGCAGTTCTCTGTGCCACATTGAAATTTCATTCTGTATTTCCTGTGACCATTCAAGTGCTTTATTCATAACGTACCTCTCGATTTGTTAATTTAATAACAATATTGTACTCTTATAATATAAACTAGTCAATAAAAAACTGCTCTCTGTAAAGAAAGCAGTTTTGCTGTTTATTATTGTAAAAATTAATTTGAACGGTTAGATAAATTGGGATTTATTCTGTCAATGCTTTTTGGGTTTCAGCTATATCCTGTTCAATCAGCGGACGCATACTATCCTTATATTTTGATAAATCAGCCCTGTTAAAACATTCTATTATTTTTGGTATGTATTGTGGCTTTGCCTTTCCAACCTGCACCAATGACTTTATGCACTGCCTGGCTGTAATCGGTTTTTCATCTGTAACATGGGAAAGATAATCATCAAGAATCGCATCAAAATAATTATCCTTGTCCCATTGTGCATTGACTGCAAGAATATTCAATACACGATTTCTTACATATGACTTTGGATGATTAAGCAATGATGCAAAAGTGTTGAAATACTCATACCAGACATCAGTATCTTGACTCTCGGAGATGATTTTATCAGCGAAGACAAATGCATCTTTATCATCTTTTTCTGTTAATCTTAAGATTATTTCATGCATAGATACACACCTCCAAATTATTGTTTATCTCTTCTACCTATTCAAATTTATCTTTCAGTTACAGTTTAGCAAAATTATTTTTTTAATTCAATATTATTGGTTTGAATGATTTATCATTGCAATAAAATCCAAATGTATAGTCTGCAAAGCATTTATCACATTTACTTATTTTATATTTTATGGTAAAATAATATGAATTGTATTTTTATATTTTAATTCTGAGGTACATATATGTTATTCAACTCGGTTCCATTTATGATATTTCTGCCAATTGCGGTGCTTTTGTACTACATTGTTCCGCAGAAATTTCAAAAAATATATCTTCTGGCAGTAAGCTACTATTTTTACGCCTGCTTTGATTTAAGGGCAGTGCCGTTTCTCATAGCTGCAACACTTGTCAGCTTTTTTGCCGCAAAAAATATCGAAAGCAAAGAGGACGACAAGGCAAGAAAAAGAGCAATGCTGTTCGCACTTGCTGTAAACATCGGTATGCTTTTGGTGTTCAAATACTGCAACTTCTTTGCCGAAAACCTTGTGGCACTTGCAAATGTGTTTGGTGCACAGATAGAGTTCAAACGCTTCAACATCCTTATGGTCACAGGCATCAGCTTTTTCACTTTTCAGAGCGTTGGCTATGTGCTGGATGTCTATCTCAAAAAAATCAAAGCGGAACAGAACCTGCTTATCTACAGTTTGTTCATCGGCTTTTTCCCGCACGTGCTTGCAGGCCCAATCAGCCGTGCGGCAAAGCTTATGCCGCAGTTTTATAAGGAACACACCTTTGACTACGACAGGGTAAAAAGCGGCCTGCAGCTTATGGCAATCGGCTTTTTCAAAAAGGTTGCAGTGGCGGACGTGCTTGCAATGTTTATCGGTGCGGTGCACGATGATGTTACAGCTTATTCAGGGCTGATGCTCATCTTTACCGCTTTTGCATATTCCATTCAGCTTTACGGCGACTTTTCGGGTTACAGCGATATTGCAAGGGGCTGTGCAAAGCTTTTGGACTATGACATTGTGGACAATTTCTCCACACCGTATTTTTCAACCAGCTTCAGCCAGTTCTGGACCAAATGGCACATCAGCCTTTCCAGCTGGTTCCAGGATTATATCTTTACACCGTTTGTATGGACAAACCCATTAAGACGCTTCGGCTTTGAAAATCCGCCTGTAATTGTTGGCATATGGCTGGTATTTTTAACAAGCGGTCTGTGGCACGGCAGTGCATGGACCTTTATCATATGGGGTGTGCTCCACGCAATCTACCGCACAGCAGAAGATTTAAAACGCAAATACTGGCGCAAGCCGGACAAACGCCCAAAACCGCTCAAATTCTGGGCAAAGGTTGCGGGGGTGTTCACACTGGTTACCTTCAGCCAGATTTTCTTCCGCGCAAACACAGTTGGCGATGCATTCTGGTATGTAGGTCATCTGTTCTCAAACCTTTCACCTGCGGTTTTTGTGGATGACCTTTACAAATCAATTGCAGCAGGCTTTGACGCAACACCGCTGCTTATCTATGCATACATTGCATACAGCGTGCTGGTGACAGCAATCATTGTTTATATGGACTGGTACCGTCAGTTCCGTCTTAAAGGCAAATGCCTTACAACTGCATTCCTTACAATGAAACAGCCTTACCGCATTTTGTGCTACTACATTCTTGTGGGTCTCATTATGGCAGGCTTTATTATGCAGAACGGCGGCTACGGCGCATCTGCAAACTTTATCTACGCAAACTTCTAAACTTATTTAAAAGGAGAAACGACAGTGTTTAAAAGCGATAAATTAAACAGCCATCTGAACGATGTTAAAATTTACGACAAAATTCTGTTTGGCGCTGCATTTGTTCTTGCGTTTTTCTTTATGTCACATCCTGACCTGTGGGAAACTGCAAACCACAGCTATGTTTTTCTGGAATGTCTGTTTGACGGCCAGTTTATGAACTTTTATGATTACTGCGCCGCCCACAACAACAGTTATTACTATATCAATGTTGCAAACTACAATATTGTAATATATATCATTTTCGGTTTATGGGAGCTGCCGGTATTTATCATAAACAGCCTTTTTGGCCTTGCTATGAACGAGCAGTTTATCATCTACTGGGCAAAACTTGTGCCTGTTGCATTTTTTGTGGGCTGCGGCTTTATGGTTAAAAAAATCTGTGAAGCACTGGATATGGACAGCACAACAGCAAGCACAGCGGCACTGTTCTTTTTGTTCAATCCTGTTGCGTTTTATTCTCCGATGGCTATGGGCCAGTACGACACACTTTGCCTGTTTTTCACACTGTGGGCAGTTTTGTGGTACATCAAAGGCGACCTGACACGTTTCAGCCTGCTTATAGGCCTTGGTGTTGTGTGCAAGTTCTTTGCGCTGCTGGTGTTTGTGCCGCTTATTCTCGTTGCAGAAAAACGTATACTGCACATCATCAAAAACGGTGTTATGGCCATGTGGCTGTACATCCCCACATCACTTTTGTTCTGGGGCAGGACAGGTAATGCAAAGGTGTTTACCCAGGCAATGATTGATCGCATGTTCAAGCTGACATACGAAACCGGCATCCGTGGTGTTTCAATCTTTACACTGTTTTATGCAATGCTGGTGTTTGCCTGCTTTGTTTATGTGCCAAAATCAGAAAAAATCAAAAAATATCTTGCGGTTTATCTGCCAATGGTGGCATTTGGTTGGCTGTTCAACGGCATTTACTGGCATCCGCAGTGGATAGTGCTTATGGTGCCGTTTATGGTTATCACCACATTTACACTCAAAAGCAGGTCAATGTGGTTCTACCTTGACATCGTGTTTGCGGTAGGTTATTTCCTGCACTGCTTCTATGAATACTCCAGCCAGACAGGTGCAATTCTGTTTGACGGCGGGCTGCTGCATCATGTGTTTGGTATGCGCGTTATCACAAGCGAGCTGTGGAGACCGCTCAATTATTTCCTCAGCCTTATCCCTTATGTGTGGGTGCTCACTCCTGTTATGTTCACAGGGGCAATACTGCTCAGCATCATTTTCAAATTCCCTGTGGGCGAAACAGCATTGTCTGACAAACTCAGCAACAGCGAAAGCTACGACAAAATTCCGCTCAAGGTTTTTGGCTACGGTATATTTGCTGCAGGCTTTATATGCGTATGGCTTTTGCCAAGTGTTTTTGAAGCACTCAATGCTTTTGGGGCAATATAAAACTGAAAATATCAAAGTATCAGCGTTTGTACAACGCTGATATTTTTTTGCCTGCAATCACAAAAATGCAGCATATTTAATACAATAACTGCAAAAGCAGGTGATTATATGAGTGATTTTTTAAGAGCAGACAATATACAGGTGATTTATCAGACACCAAAAGCACAGACCGAAGCGGTCAGGGATGTATCGTTTGCGGTGCAAAAAGGGCAGTTTGTCAGCATTGTGGGCCCGTCGGGCTGCGGCAAAAGCACAATACTGTCCTGTATGGCAGGGCTTAACACCCCGCAGGCGGGGCGGATAACTCTTGAAGGCAAAAACATAAAAAACAGTCCTGATAAAATAGGGTATATGCTGCAAAGCGACAATCTTATGCCCTGGCGGTCGGTGTGGCGCAATGTGACACTTGGTCTTGAAATACAAAAAAAGTGCGACAAGGCAAATCTTGATTATGCAGCATCCCTTTTGAAAAAATATGACCTTTGGCAGTTTAAGGATTCGTTCCCGTCACAGCTTTCGGGCGGTATGCGACAGCGTGTGGCACTTATCCGTACCCTTGCGCTGAAACCACAGGTGCTGCTGCTGGACGAAGCTTTTTCTGCTCTTGATTACCAGACAAGGGTGAATGTGAGCTGTGATGTGTTTGAAATTCTCCGCCGCGAAAACAAAACCATTGTTATGGTAACCCACGATATTCCCGAGGCGGTGTCGATGTCTGACGTGGTTATTGTCCTTTCAAAACGGCCGGCAGTGGTGCAAAAACGGGTGGAAATTGCTCTTGGCAGCAGAGATGACAATCCCATAAAACGCCGCACGCACCCGCAGTTTCAGCGGTATTTCAACAGCATATGGAGGGAGCTGATGCAGGATGAAAAAAACTTTGTCTCATCGTGAAAAATACCTCAGAGATATAAAATGCACAAAAATCAAAGTGCGGATAACACAGCTTGTCATTGTATCGCTGTTTGTGGCTTTGTGGGAATGGCTTACGGCGGTACAGCTTGTTGACCCTTTTATTTTTTCATCACCATCCCGCATATTGCGTATGTTTGTCACAATGGCACAAAGCGACCTTGGTTATCATATACTGATTACAGTGGCTGAAACACTGATTGGCTTTTTGCTTGGTGTGGTGCTGGGGCTGGTCATAGCAGTGGCAATGTGGTTTTCGCCCTTTGCAAACCGTGTGGCTGCACCGTTCCTTGTGGTGCTGCACTCGCTGCCCAAAATTGCCCTTGGCCCTGTAATCATTGTGTGGGCAGGGGCGGGGATGAGCGCCATTATAGTTATGGCCATAGCAATTTCCCTTATTGTTACAGTGCTGGAGCTTTCGGGCGGGTTTGAGGCTACCGACAAAAATCTGATTACCACGGTGCAAAGCTTTGGAGCAACAAAGGCACAAATTTTCTGCAAGGTGGTACTGCCGTACAACATACCCGTGCTGTTTCAAAGCTTAAAGGTGAACATCGGTTTGAGCCTTGTGGGGGTAATTGCAGGGGAATTTCTTGTGTCAAAGGCGGGGCTTGGATATCTCATTGTGTACGCAGGTCAGGTGTTCAGAATGGACCTTGTAATGATGAGCGTAGTCATTCTCGGTGTGGTTGCCTTTGCAATGTACCACGCGGTTTCAGCTGCCCGTCAGATAGTGGAAAACAAAATCAATCACAACACTTAAGGAGATTTTTATGAAGAAACTTGTCTGTGTTCTTGTTGCCGCAGCTATGGCAGTTTGTGCCTTTACAGCCTGCGGCAAAACGGAACAGCAGGAACTTAAAAAGGTTGTTTTAAGTGAAGTTACTCACTCGATTTTTTATGCTGCACAGTATGTGGCGATTAACGAGGGATATTTTGCAGAGGAAGGGCTGGAAATTGAACTTGTTAACGCAGGGGGAGCAGATAAGGTGATGACCAGCGTGCTTACAGGGGCGGCGGACATCGGCTTTGCAGGGGCGGAAAGCTGCATTTATGTATATCTGCAGGGCAAGGAGGACTACCCAAAGGTTTTTGCACAGCTGACAAAATGTGACGGTTCGTTCCTTGTAGGGCGAGAAAACGATGAAAACTTTGACTGGCAAAGCCTCAAGGGCAGCACAATTCTGCCGGGGCGCAAAGGCGGTATGCCATATATGACACTGCTTTACGCCCTTAATAAAAACGGTCTTGAAGTGGGCAAAGATGTGTTTTTCAACGACACAATACAGTTCAACGCAATGACAGGCGCATTCTTGAGCGGCGAGGGTGACTATGTAACGGTGTTTGAACCCTCTGCCACCGATATCGAAATGCAGGGCAAAGGCTATATCCTGGCTTCTGTTGGGGAAGCAGGGGGTGAGGTGCCGTACACAACCTACTTTGCACAGCAGAACTATGATGCACAAACCCTGCAGAAGTTCACCAATGCCATAGCAAAAGGACAAAAGTTTGTGGCTGAAAAATCAGCTGCCGAAATTGCGGCGGCAATACAGCCTTCCTTTGCTGATACCGACATAAAGGTTATCGAAACTGTGGTGCAGCGATACAAGGATATCGGCGCATTCAACTACACTCCCGTTATGACACCCGACAGCTTTGAGCGCATAGTGGAAATTGTAAAAAATGCGGGAGAAATGCACGCCGATGCGGTTGTACCCTTTGAAGCACTTATCGACAACAGCTATGCCGAAAAAGCTCAGCCATAGCGCAATAAAAAAGAACTGAAAAAGCATCTCACTTTTACCTTTTGGTCTGATTTAAGATGTAAAGAACCTCCCTCCGTCGCTTGACGGAGGGAGGTTCTTTACAGACCACAACTGCTCGATAAATTCCAATTTTCAAATCCATGTTTGTCGGACTATTAAAAACCAAACTGCAAGGCGCGCCTATCGGGAGTATCGGCATCTTCATTTTCCGTCAGCAGGAGAAAACTGTATGACCAAGAAAATTTCGTCATTTCGTAACCTCAAGGTGGCTGCATTACTTTGCGCCGCTAAAGCGGCTATCCCCTGTGGAATTGCCGCAAGCAAGTTAGAATATAGACTATAAAGAATCCTCCGGATGATCTCAACCATACGGAGG